>JBFFWJ010000060.1:0-11234 GCA_041570315.1 Longimicrobiales bacterium
CATCGTAAGATCTCCGTCGCTCAAACCACCCATGAGAGCCCTGCCGAGCTGCCCGCCCAGGAGCCGGCCGTTCACATCCTCCCCGAGCCTGCGGCCCGCGAAAGCCGCCTCCTCTTCTACAGCCATCACGTGGAGACGGAGCGCTCGAACCAGGTGAAGCACCGTGTCGAGATCGAGTGGCACGGAGCTCGCTACGTCGGGGAGGCCACTGCTGCAGACCTGCCCCGCCCCAAGCTGGAAGCCGTCGCGGGGGCCACGCTCAAGGCGATCGAGTCTGCTCTCCAGGAGAAGATCGAAGAAGGACGGCGGGCGGTGACGCTCTCGCTCGATGGCGTGAAGGTCGTGGACGCCTTCGACCGCAGATTCGTCCTCGTCGCCGTGCACGCCATGTCCGGACGGCACGTCGCTCGCCTCGCCGGAACCACGGTAAGTGACGAATCCGCGGATCGTGCGGCGATTCTTGCAACACTACAAGCCACGGACCGCTGGGTCCGCGGCAACGTCCACTAGAGGGCCGGGTCTGCCGGCTCGATTTCATATCAGAACAAGGAGGAAGGCGACCCCCTCGATCAGCCGAAGCGAAGAAGAGCGGTAGAGCGAAGCGCGATGCAGCGCCCACAGCGGAATACCGGGTTGCTGACACCACCGAAAAGGAGGTAGCGCATGTTAAGCTCACTGTTCGACTTAGTCGGATCAGTCCTTTCCTTGTTAGGAAACGGATTCGTCAGCTGGTAAGGTAGATCGAGGGGGTCCCCGCTCATGCACGAGCGACGCGTCCACGTGTACGTGGCCCTGATGTGTGGTCTGGCTTTGCTGTGCCTCCTGGTCACGGACTGGGGGTCGCTGCTGGACCTTCCACGCGCAAGCCTCCTCGGCCTCGTTGGGCTCCTGGCAATCGCGGTCTTCTCGGAGTCACTTGCGATCGGCTTGAGCGTGGGTGCCGTGAGCGGGCAGTCGTCAATCACATTCCTGCCCCTTCTGGCCAGCGTCCAGCTATTTGGCGTCGCTGCGGGTGTCGTGCTCTTGGTGCCGGCACTGGTCTTTGCGGAGTCAGTCGTCCGCAAGAAGCCTGCTTTGCGCACCACCTTCAACGCAGCTCAGGGCATCGTTGCGACTACGGTGGCAGGTTGGGCTTGGACACTCACGAAGGGCCGTCCCCTTCAGGACGTGTCAGATCCCGAAATCGGTAGCCAGCTGGTTCCGTTCATCGTATTTGGCTTGATCTTCCTGGCTGTGAACCACGCTGCTGTGTCGTTCGCGATCACTCTTAGCCAGGGACTGCCCTTCCGACGCGTGTGGCAGCAGGTATTGAGCAACTCAGGTGCGAACCTAAACGACCTATTGATCAGCCCTATTGCATTGGCTGTAGCCTTTCTCTATGTGCAGTTCGGAATAGGCGGAATTCTCGTCGTCCTCCTGCCAATGCTGTTTATCAGGTACTCATACTTAACAACAAATAAGCTTCGGGAATCGAACTCGGATCTACTCACCGCTCTCGTGAAGGCTATTGAGATCCGAGATCCGTATACGTCTGGTCACTCGCAGCGGGTTTCGCAGCTAGCGAAAAGCATTGCAGAGGAATTGGGCCTCAATCGCGTGACAGTCGAGCGCGTCACCGATGCCGCTCTACTGCACGACATCGGTAAGATCGAGGCCGTTTACACAGAGATCTTGCGGAAACCTGACTCCCTTACCGCGGAAGAGCGGTCGATCATAGAGTCCCATGTGATGCGCGGTGTACAGCTACTTCGCGACCTCTCTTCCGTGCATGAAGAGGTCGTCCGAGCTGTTCGCCACCACCACGAGCGGGAGGACGGCAATGGCTATCCGGATGGCCTCCTAGCCGACCAGATACCTATTGGTGCCAAAATCATTGTCGTTTGTGACGCTGTCGACGCCATGCTATCCGATCGACCCTACCGAAAGGCACTGCCGCTGACGGTGGTCCTTGAACAGCTTCAGGAGCACGCAGGGCGCCAGTTTGATCACCGGGTCGTCAGAGCCCTCATGAGGTCCGATATCCTAGAAGAGTTTGCTGAGGTGATGAGGGCGAATCGCGAGGATGCTCGTTCCCACCAAGAGAACTTTGAGCAGTCGACTTCCCTCATGCCGCCAGTCGGTCCACGAGGCCGAGTGGCTGTGTCCGTTGGACACCAGCTGCCCGCGCGGCGATATCACTGAGCAAGGGACGACTCCTGATCGACTCGCTCAATGAGACAAGCGAATTGCTCTGCACGCCGCGGCAGGTGAAGTGCCTCGACCCTTGCGAGGCATTGTTGGGCCCGAGCTTTTGCCTCCGCGTACCTTCCTTCCTTTCGATACAGATGCACCAGAAAGGCTCCAAGCTTTAGCCAGGCAAAAGCGTGGTGATGCTCAAGAGCTTTGGTGCTTTCCTCCAGTAGGGCTATGGCCTGGGGTCGTTTCGCACGGCGCTCAAGGACACGGGCTCGAAATGTCAGAATCGTCGTGGGATCGCACGACCAATCCAAGATGGGCTCGCCAAGCTCCTGCTCCCTCCGCCGAGCTTCGGAAAGGTCACCAGTTTCAAGTGCGCAAAGTCCCAGGCCAGCGTTGACGAGGTCCCGCGCAAAAGTGGGCGTATTCGGCCTTATGCTTGCCTCTGCGGCTCGGTAGTATTGGGCGGCACCTTCGAAGTCTCCGCGAGCTAGGGCCAATTCGGCACGGTTGTTGGCAAGATTGAATTCTGGTATGTCGTACTCCGCTTCGCCCAAACGCACTCCGGCACGTTGCATCATTTGGTCCGCGAGGTCGGGTTCGCCCGCGTCCAGAAGAGCCAGGGCGATGTTGGCTTCAATGCCGAATCGCTCCCAGCGATCTCCGCTGCGCTCGGCCAACGCCCGGGCTTCGTCCATGGCCTGCCTGGCTTCTGGCGTGAGCACGAGGCCCTGGTAAAGGAAAGCCACTATGAGGCGGTTCAGCACCTTTAGCCGATCCTCAGAGTCCGTGGGCGCGAGCTCCGCGGCGAGTCGCGCACTTGCTAGACCGGCTTTTGGATCGCCGAAGATTACTTGCATTGCTAGGGCTGCATGTGAGAGTACGGACACGTCCCTCGAATGACCCTCAGCGGTAACCCGAAGCTGGGCGAAGACTTCTCTCATTCCGGTAACATTGCCTTGGCGGTTGAGGAGCTTGAGTTCGGCATCCAACGCACGCGCCAATGCCTCCCAATTGGAAGAGTCTCTGGCCTCGTCCTTGATGGCGCGCAGCCGGTCCAACAGGTCAGGAATGGGTACCGTTCCTGTAGCCGCCAGCCCTTCCACCCTGTAAATGTCCAGCCCCTGTGCCCGTCGCGTGTTGCCGACCTCTCGCAGCCTCGAGGCGGCTAGCTCCAGAGCCGGGTTGGCTCGGGTGAGGTCCCGGTACATGTGGAGCGACGTCGCCCCGTCGGCGGTGGCCTCGGCTCGTCGCGCGGGGTCGCTCTCGTTCTCGGCGACGAGCTCGTAGAAGTAAGCGGCCTCCGCCATCGCGCCGCTCCGCCATGCCCGTGCCGCGGCCTTCCAACCGTAGTGGGCTGCGGAATCGCTCTTGCCGGCGCGGGCGAAGTGAATGGCGAGCTCGCTGAATGAGGCCTTCGGCGAGTCCTCGAGAAGGTGCTCCGCGTGACGACGGTGCAGGATGGCTCGTCGCGTGCCCGACAGGTGGTTGTACAGGGCGCTCCGGAAGAGCTCGTGGGAGACCTTCACCGTGTCGCGGCTCACCTCGACGAGCCGCCCTTGCTCCAACTCCTCGACGCGGTCCGTGCATTCGTCCAGCCCGATTCCGCAGAGAGCCGCCACGTGCCCGAGTCGCATGGGGCGCCCCCCCACCGCGAGGACGCCGGCCAGCCTGACGGCTGCCTTCGAGAGGGTCCGTATTCGTGCCTCCAGGATCTGCTGAAGGGAGACGGGGATCGTCACTTCGTCGGCGGGAAGGTCCGGCAGTCGCAGCCTGCCGGACATGAAATCTCGAGTGAGCTCGGTGAGGTACAGGGGGTGCGGTCCGGCCAGTGTGCACAGGCGCTCCGCGACGGAGCCGGTGACCGTTCCCTCCGAGACGGCGTCGATGAGCCGGTGAGCCTCGTCGTCCGACAGGTCACCGAGCGCGACGCGCTGAACCTCGATGCCATCGGCCCCGGAGAGGTACTTGGAGGCTGGATCCGTGGGCGCGACGAGCTCCGGCCGCACGGACGCGACGATGCCGAAGGCGCCCTTCGTCCACCGCCTCTGGAAGAACTGGAGCGCTGCGACCGTGGTCGCGTCCGCCCACTGTAGATCGTCCAGGAAGAGAACGGTCGGCCTCTCCAGCGCCAGGCGCTCCAGCAGCAGCGAGAACGCGTCCAGCAGCCGCCTGGGAAGGCTGCTCTCCCGAATGGGCGGGAGCTCCTCGACGAGCTCGTCGTACAGTCCGGCCGGAAGCAGGGAGCTTACGACGGCGCTCCAGGGCCGTCCGAGGGCCTCGAGGTGCGGTCGAAGATCGATGGCGCGAAGGGCGTCGAGGAGAGGGTTGAGCGGGATCCGGCGCTCGAGCTCCACCGGGCTCGCGCTGAGGCACCGGAAACCCGCGAGAACTGCATCGCGCGTCAGCTCTTCCAGGAGTCGGGTCTTTCCGATGCCGGACTCGCCGCTGACCATGAGGACCGAGAACTCGCCCGAGCCGACACGCTCGAGCGCTGCACGGCCGGCCGCGAGCGCCTCTTCCCGTCCGACGAAGGGTGCGGTGCTCGGGCGGCGTCCGCCCTGTTCGGCCCGAAGCGCCCTCACCCGCTGGATCATCCGCGCCACGCCGGCCTCCGGCGCCGCACCCGGCGCGAGCGACTCCACGTAGGTGGCGTAAGCGGCCTCGGCGGATCCGAGGCGGCCGACGCGGGCGCGCGCCTCGACGACCCGCTCGATGACGGCGGGGTCGTCCGGATGCATGAGGTACAGGCATTCGGCGGCGTCGCGCGCCTCCTGCCAGGTGCGGCTGTGCGACGTCTCCTCCCATTTGACCACCGCGGCCTCGCGCAGGCTCCTCTCGAGCCGGACGTCGACCTCCTCGACCCAGTCCAGGAACACGCCGGCGACGTTGGGGAGCCGAAGGGGCGCGAACCCGGAGAGGCCGATGGACGCCGCATCCCTCAGTCGGCCGGACGAGAGCGCTTCGCGCCACTGCGTGAGGTCGCAGGAGAGAAGGGGGCCCGGGGCCAGGACGTCCCCCTCCGCGACGACGCCGTCGAGCCCGAGGCGTTGATTCGTCGTGTGGAGCAGCTGACGGATCCGTTGCCGGACTTCGGGTCGTTCCGCGTCCCGCCACAGGATCTCGGCCACGCGCGGACGGGTCAGCGGTCCCTCGACGAAGACGATCGACAGGAAGGCGAGCTGGTTGGGAGACAGCTTGACCGGTCCTGCGGGGCCGTGCACCCGCGGGCCGCCGAACAGCTGTAGCCTGAGTCCTCGATCGTCCTTCATTCGCCTCGGTGCCGGTTCAGGCCGATGCGGGTCGCGCCGCTCTCCGCCTCGAGCGGCGCCGGGCCGGGGCCATCGGCGCTGCGATTCCGCCTGCTTCGCCTCCCTCGAACTGGCTTGCCATGTTGGGTGACAGACCTCCCGCCTCGGCCTCCTTTCTCAACCACTCCTCGAGGAGCCACTCCCACCCCAGGTACTTGCGGACCTCGCTCGGCCGGTATCCGGTGAGGCGGTGCATCTGGTTGCTCACGGAGAAGCCATCGGGATACCCGGCTTCGTACGCGACCGAGAACAGGCTCGCGTCAGTGTTCTGGAGCCTGGACGTGATCCGAAGGAGGCGCCCCAGCTGGAGCCAATGCGACGGCACGGGAAGACCTCGGCTCATGAGTCGGCGCCCAAGCGCCCTCCGTGATAGATACATGCCCCTCGACAGAGCCGTGACCGACCGAAGCTCGGAAGACAGCTCGATGATGCGGCGGACGAGATGGACGGTGTCCCGGTCCACCCCCAAGCCCCGCCAAGTGAGGTACTCGGTCACCTCGGCCGCAAGGTCGAGGGGAGGCCGGCGCAGCACCTGGGCCAGCTCGCGGGGCTCGGGCACGTCGTGATGAGGGAGGATCCCGTGAGGCCGGCAGCTCTGGACCGTGAGGACCAACCCCGCGTCCGACGACAAGTCCTCGACCGGTGGAAGGACGACGATCAGGGCGAGCCCGCCCGGCCTGCGCTCCACGACGTCGCGGGCCCCGGCGCCGGCGTCGGTGCCCATGCACCAGACGAGCGCCGAGCCGGGGCGTCGGGCCGCGGACCTGAGCACCGCCCGGTCGCCCGTCAGCGGAAGCAGGCCGTCGTAGGGATGGATCAGGAGCTGGAGCGCTCCGGGTCGGGTCGACATGGGTTCCTCCGGGTGGACGTGGACGAGGGGCGAGCCACGACTTTCGCGGAGCGCACGTCATCGTACCGTCATCGCCCCGGGCGGACGGTGTGTGGAGGCCGGGGATCCGTCGCGGGCATACAGCGGCGCACGTCCCTGGACACTCGGGTCAGCCGCCCCCGGGCCTTGCGATTCACAAAATTAGAATTTTGATTTTGTGATCTCGCTCGCTCCCTCTCCCCCGCCGCCCCCGAGGCGCGCCATGTCGGATCGCTCCACCGGCCATGTCATCCCCCCGAAGCAGTCTCGCTCGCGGCGCACGCTCGAGCGGATCGTCGCGGCCTCCCTCGAGATTCTGGGGGAGGGCGGTCCGCCGGCCCTCACCGTTCAGGCCGTGGTCGAGCGCGCCCGCTCCTCCGTCGGCTCGTTCTACGCGCGCTTCGAGGGCAAGGACGACCTCATCGACTACCTGGGCGAGCGCGTGTGGGACGACGCCCGCGCGAGCTGGAGCGAGAGGGTGGCGGGGCGTGTCTGGTCGGATCTCGAGCTCTCGGGGCTCGTCGAGGGGAGCGTGCGGCTGCTGACCGAGGCGCGCCGGTCTCGCGAGGCCTACCTCTCGGCGCTCGACGTCGCCGCCGGGCGCGGCCGTGACTCGTACGGGGCCTTTCGGGCCGGGGTGCTGTCGGACCTGGAGCAGATCCTCCTGTCGAAACGGGCCGAGATCGCCCACGGGGACCCCGAGCTCGCCGTTCGTCTGGGGCTGCGCGCCGTCATCGGCGTCATCGATGGCGGCCTCGACCTTCGTGACGCGTCCGTCTCGGACGAGGTCATCGTCGAGCAGTGCTGCTCGCTCCTCCTCGGGTACCTGACGGGGCAGGCAGGCTCCGGAGCGGAGGGTGACGTGGACTTCTTCGACGTCTGGGGATGAGCGTGCAGCCGAGGCCGGCGGGTGCGCGACGCTTCCACGGCGGCCGCCCGGGCATATGTTTGAGCGCTGCGCGGTCGACGGCTGCGGCGGAGCTTCGGGCATGCTTCGAGCCGCGTCGGTCGCCCGAGCGCGCGGGACTCGGCGTCCGCGGACGGGCTTGTCACGTCCCCGGGCCGAGGGCGTATGGTAACTGCGGACGGGCGCGCTCGGCGCCCGGGGCGCCCGGCGAAAGGGTGAGCAGGCTTGGGTGATGAGGAGCGGACATGATCTGTGCCGGAGGGGCCCGATGAATCGGCCTCGGGGAGCCTTGCGGGCAGCGGTGCTGTTCCTGAGCGGTCTCTTCGTGGCGGTCTCGGGCGTGTCGGCTCAGGGCGAGGGGACGGCGGTTCTGCAGGGGACGGTGTTCGACAGCACGTCGATGAGCGTTCTGGCGGGGGCGCGCGTGGCGGTCATGGGGACGAGCGCGATCGGCGAGACCGACGAGGCCGGCCGCTTCCGGCTCGGGGACGTACCCGCCGGAAGCTACTGGATCTCCTTCTTCCACCCGCGCCTCCAGGAGCTGGGCGTGAGCGCGCCCTCGCGCCAGGTCGAGTTCGACGGCGGGCAGGTGTTGTCCGTGGAGCTTTCGGTCCCGTCCGAGGAGACGTTGCTGGTCGGCTGGTGCATGGCCGAGCAGTCGAACCCCGGTGATGCCGTCCTCGCCGGCATCGTGACCGACTCCATCACGGGCGTGCCGATGCCTCGTGCGCTCGTCACGGTGGAGCCCGTGTCCCGGCGCGCCGGGATGCCGCGGCCGGTCGAGGTCCGCACCGACGAGTCCGGCTACTTCCGCCTGTGCTCGCTCCGTCCCGACGTCGACCTGCGTGTCCAGGCGCACTTCGGGCAGAGCTCGGGACGCTCGGTCGAGCTCCTCCTCGAGCCGGGCGCGGGCCGCATCCAGGACCTGGTGCTCCTGATGTCGGCAGAGGGGACCCTGGCGGGCTACGTTCGGGACTACGTGACGGGCGACCCGATCTCCGGGGCGCGCGTCTCGGTGCTGGGCACGCAGAGCGGCGTGCTGACCGACCTGACGGGCCGCTTCGTCATGGACGACCTGCCCCCCGGGCGGCACCTCATCCAGACGGACCATCTGGCCTTCGAGGAGCGCACCGACTCGGTCACGGTGTTCAGCGAGGAGACGGTGGACATCGAGATTCGCATGGCCACGGAGGCGCTCGAGGTCGAGGGGCTGGTGGTGACCGCGCGCACCCGCTTCGGCCGCACCAGCCTCGCCGGCGACGCGAAGCGGGCGGATTTCCTGTCCAGGGAGGAGATCGACGCCCTGCTTCCCCGGGTCTCGACGACCGCGGACGTCCTTCGCAACATGAACACGCCCGGCCTGCGGATCCGTGACGTGTACATGGTCGACGAGATCACGGGCGTCATGGTCCCGAGCTATTGCATCGAGATCAGCCGTCGCTCCGGCGGCGAGGGATGCCGACCCGCGGCGGTGGCGCTCAACGGAGTCGTGGTGCCGTTCCCCGATCAGGTCATCCGCGACCTCGATCCGAACGTGATCGATCGGATCGAGGTTCTCAGCCCCGTCGACGCGCAGTTCCAGTTCGGCAGCCTGGCCGGTAACGGGGCCATCCTCATCTTCACACGTTGAGCAGCGCCTCCCGCATCCCGGTGAGCGAGTCGGGGTCGGCGGCGAGCTGTCGTCCATGAGCGCGGGCTCGAGCTCCGGCCGCGCGCTGGCGCCCCTGCTCGTCGTGCTCTCGGCGGCCGCGTGCGGCGCGCCACCGCCCGACGCGCTCGGGCCGACGCCCTCGGGCTCGCTCAGGCCGTGTCCCGGAACGCCGAACTGCGTGCACACGGGGCTGCGCCACCCGCCGGGCACCGAGCCGATCTACCTTCGGGTCGATCTGCCGGAGGACGAGCTGATGGATGCGCTTCAGGGAATCGTCGGGAGCGAGGCGCGGACGACGGTCGTCCGACGATCGGAGCGGTACCTCCACGTGGAGGCGCGCAGTCGGATCTTCCGCTTCGTGGACGATCTCGAGCTCCTCGTGACCGACGACCGCGAGCTGATCGTGCGGTCGGCCTCCCGCGTGGGTCGCGGCGATCTGGGCGTGAACGCCCGCAGGGTCCGCAGGCTGCGAGAGGCGCTGGCGGACGCCGACCTCCTGCGCGGCTAGTCCCGGGTCGCCCCTTCCGGGGTGACCCCTCACACCCTGCCCGGGAGACGGCGTCTCTCTCCTCTTGCGCCTCCCCCCACCCCCAACGCGCCCGGACGGTATCGAGCCGCCGGGGCCGTCTCGGCTGTGGAACGACGGCGGCTGGGGGAAGCCCTTGCGCGCCGAGCCGAGTGTCATATCTTTGTTCAAGAATATTTCTACATAATCTCTACATAGATCCCATGCTCAAGCCCGCGCTCCTGCTCTCGACGGCCCTGCAGCTCAACGCCGTCGAGCCCGAACGGGTCCGTCCCTCCCCGGCCCCCGCGTCGAGCGAGCCCGTCGAGGTCGCCACGACCAACGTGTACGACGGCTCGGCCCGGCAGCTCGACATCGTCGCGCCGCGCCTGTCGGATCCGTCGATCCGGATCGACGGGCGGATCGACGAGGCCGCGTGGGGCGGCGCGGCGGTCCTCGGCGGTTTCACGCAGTACCAGCCGGTCGAGGGCAGCCCCGCCTCGGAGCGCACGGAGGTGCGCGTCCTCCTGTCCGACGACGCGATCTACTTCGCGGCGCGGGCGGACGACTCGAGCGGCGGCGTTCGGGCGACGCTCTCTCAGCGGGACCGCTTCGAGCGCTCGAACGACTACGTGCGCTTCGTCCTCGACACCTTCAACGATCAGCGGCGAGCCTACGCCTTCACGGTCAACCCGTTCGGCGTGCAGGGGGACGGGCTGTGGGTGGAAGGCAACGGCGGCCGGCGGTGGGGACCCATCGACTCCAACCCCGACTTCCTGTGGGAGTCGGCCGGCCGCGTCGACGACCGGGGGTACTCGGTCGAGATCCGGATTCCTCTCAAGAGCCTGCGCTTTCCCGCGTCGGAGGTCCAGGACTGGGGTCTTCAGGTCATCCGAAAGATCCAGCGCACGGGCTATGAGCAGTCCTGGGCGCCCATCTCGAGCGAGCGGGCCAATCGTCTCGCCCAGTCCGGGGCGCTGCGGGGCCTCCGTGGGCTCGACTCCGGCCTCTTCATGGAGATCAACCCGACGGCCACCGGCTCCCGTCAGGGCGCGTACGACGCCGGAATCGGTGGCCTGACCCGGGACGGGGCCGTCGGCGACTTCGGCCTCAACCTGACCTACGGGCTCACCTCGAACCTGACGCTGGACGGCACGATCAACCCGGACTTCAGCCAGATCGAGGCCGACGCCGGGCAGATCGCCGTCAACGAGCGGTTCGCGCTCTTCCTGCAGGAGAAGCGTCCCTTCTTCCTCGAGGGGACGGACGTCTTCTCGATGCCCGAGCAGCTCGTCTACACCCGCTCGATCGTGAACCCGGTCGGCGCGGCGAAGCTCTCGGGCAAGGTCGGCAGCTTCCAGGTCGCCTACCTCGGCGCGGTCGACGACGTCAACGCAGGTCAGGACAACCCCGTCGTCAACCTCGTCCGCTTCAAGCGCGACGTCGGTCGCAGCTCCACCCTGGGAATGGTCTACACGGACCGGACCCTGCCCGGGGCCTCCTTCAATCGGGTCGTCGGCAGCGACGCGCGCCTGGTGCTCGGCGGGCGCTATACCGTCTCCTTGATGGCGGCGGGCAGCGCGGACGGGTCGTCCTCGTCGCCGACGGATTGGGGCTCGCTCGTGAGCGCCAGCGTGCGCCGCTCCAGCCGCGGCTTCTCGTGGAACGCGTCGCTCGAGGACGTCAGCGACGGCTTCCGAGCGCGCAGCGGCTTCATCCGCAGGACGGGGGTCACGCAGGTGCGAGCGGGCGTCTCGCACACCTTCTGGGGTGATCGCGGCTCGCTGGTCGAGAGCTGGGGTCCGTCGCTCGACGTC
>JBFFWJ010000061.1:0-11196 GCA_041570315.1 Longimicrobiales bacterium
AAGCCCGCGGCGCCCGGAGTCCGCGAGGGGGTGGCCGGGGGCCGCCCCTCCGAGGCGGTCGCGGCCGAGCGATGATCCGCTACCGGGCGCTCCTGGGGCCGGTCACCGTGGTGATCGTGGCGGCCGCCACCATGCTGTGGTCTCCGCTCGAGCCGCACGGGCCGGCGGTGTCCGACGCGCCCGCCCCGCCCTCCACGCCCATCTTCGCCCGGAGCGCCGAAGGGTCGTCACGACCGGCCGCGGCGTGGGCCGACGAGGACTGGACGGCCTTCGCCGCGAAGGTCGAGTGGGCCGCGCGGGCGGGCGTCGATTCGCTCCCCCTGGGTCGCGCGATGGCCGAGCTGGGGCGCTCGTTCGTCGGGACGGCGTACGTGCCGGGCACGCTGGAGGTCGAGGGTCCGGAGCGGCTCGTGATCGACTTCCGGGGCTTCGACTGCGTGACGTTCGTCGAGAACGTCATGGCGCTCGCCCTCTTCGTGAGGGGAGGAGGGGCGGCGCTCGTGGAGCGCGAGCCCGGGGAGGCGCAGCGGGTCTACGCCTCGATCCTGCAGGTGATCCGGTACCGCGACGGGGTGATCGAGGGATATCCGAGCCGCCTGCACTACTTCTCGGACTGGGTCGCCCACCACGACGAGCGCGGCCTGGTGCGCGACCTCACCGAGGAGCTGGGCGGTACGCTCGACCCCGAGCCCGTGGACTTCATGACCTCGAATCCGGGCGCCTACCGCCAGCTCGCGGACCCCGCCGTGGCGGAGGCCGTGCGGAGCACCGAGGAGCGGCTCACCGCGCGGGCGCGGCGCCGCGTGCCCCAGGAGAGAATCTCCGAGGTGGAGGACCGGATCCGGGACGGAGACATCATCGCGGCCACGAGCACCGTGCGCGGGCTCGACGTCGCCCACACGGGCCTCGCGCTGCGCGTGGACGGCGAGCTTCGCCTGCTGCACGCGCCGCTCGTCGGCGAGGCCGTGCAGATCAGCGAGGTCCCGCTCTCGGAGCGGATTCTGGGGATCGCGGGCCAGGACGGCATCATCGTGGCGCGGCCGCAGGAGCGCTGACGTGCTTCGACTTCCCCCCTTCCGCTACCACCGCCCGCGGTCGCTCGACGAGGCGCTCGCGCTCAAGGCCGAGCACGGGCCGGACGCGATGTACGTCGCGGGCGGCACCGACCTCGTGCCCAACATGAAGCACCGGCTCTTCGAGCCCGGGCACCTGGTGGCGCTCAAGCAGATCGAGGAGCTGAAGGGGCTGGAGGAGCGCGACGGGCACCTGCGGATCGGGGCCGGCGAGACCCTGGCCTCGGTGGCGGAGAGCGAGCTGGTGCGCGCGCGCTTTCCCGCCCTGGCCGAGGCGGCCGCGCACGTGGCCGGGCCGCAGCTGCGCAACGCGGGAACCATCGGCGGCAACGTGTGCCTCGACACGCGTTGCACGTACTACAACCAAACCGAGTTCTGGCGCTCCGCCCTCGGCTACTGCCTCAAGAAGGACGGCGAGGTCTGCCACGTCACCCGGGTCGGCAAGAAGTGCGTGGCCGCGCACTCGGCCGATACGCCGCCCGTCCTGATGACGCTGGACGCCGACCTCGTGCTCGCGGGACCCGACGGGGAGCGCGAGATCCCCGTGCGCGACTTCTTCCTCACCGACGGGATCACGAACACGCGCCGGACGGCCGAGGAGATCCTCCGCGAGATCCGGATCCCGCTCGCGTCCGCGAGCAGGCGGCAGGGCTACGCGAAGCTGCGCCAGCGCAAGTCGATCGACTTTCCGCTTCTGACCGTGGCGGTCGCCGCCGAGCTCGAGGACGACGACACGGTGCGGTCGATCGGAGGGGTGGTGACCGCGCTCGGCGCGCGTCCCCGCCTGCTGACCGGATGGGCGGAGATCGCCATCGGCCGGGTGCTCGACGACGACGTGCTGGACGCGCTCGCGGAGCGTGCTCACGAGCAGTGTCATCCGCTCGAGAACCTGATCGTCGACCCGGACTGGCGAAGGGCCATGGTGCCCGTCTACGTCCGCCGGGCGCTCCTGAGGGCGCGCGCCGCTTGACGCTCGCGGCGTACCTGGGCTGGGGAGCCGCGGTCGCCGCCGTCGCGGGCGGCATCGCTCTGCTGGATTGGGCCGCCGTGCGCATCGTGCAGCCGAGGCGGGAGCTTCCCGAGCGGTCCGTCCCGGACCTCGGCGTCGAGCACGAGGACTTCACGATCCCGTCGGGCGACCACGAGCTCGCGGCCTGGCTTCTCCGACCCGGCGTGCGGCACCCGGACGAGCCTCTGATCCTCCTGGCCCACGGGTGGGGTGCGAGCTACGGGACCGTGCTGCAGCTCGCCGAGCCGCTCGCGCGCGACGGCCACGACGTCCTCCTCTTCGACGCGCGCGGGCACGGCCGCAACGAGCCGGTTCCGTACGTGACGGTGCGCCACTTCCGCGACGACGTGATCGCGGCCGTCCGCTACGCCCACGAGCGGTTCCCCGACCGCAGCCTGCTCCTGATCGGCCACTCGATGGGAGGCGCGGCGGGGGTGCTCGCGGCGGCGGAGGGAGCGCCGATCGACGGGCTCGTGCTGATCGCCTCGCCGGCCGACGTCCTGCGGGTCACGGCGGAGTTCCTGACCGATCGCGGGTATCCGGGGGGGCTGATGGTGAGCATCCTGCGCCCCTTCTGGTGGCTGCGCGTGGGCGGCACGTTCCGGTCGCTCACCCCCAGCCGACGGATCCGGGAGCTGGACGTGCCCATCCTGATCATCCAGCCCGAGAACGACGAGCGCGTGCACAGGGAGCACGCCGACCGTCTGGCGGAGGGGGCGGGGCTCCCCTACCACCTGATCGAAGGGCGCCAGCACACGGACGTGCTCGTGGCGCCCGAGACGCTTCGGCTTCTCGAGGGCTTCCTGACGAAGATCCGTCCGCGGGGCTGAGGCGCGGCGCCCGTCGGCTCAGCCGAGCGGGTCGGGGCAGCCCTCGCGGCGGCGCGTGTCCGAGATCTGGGTGACCCTCCACCCCTCCCCGTCGTGCAGGAGCTCGATGGAGTTGATGCCGCAGTGGCTCAGCTCGCCGTCGCGATAGAAGGTGTAGGGAGCCCACACCGAGGCCATGCCGCCGTCGACGCGCGCCTCCACGTCGTAGATCCGCTCGTCCCACCCGCCTCCCGAGCCCTCGATCGCGCGCAGCCAGCCCTCGACGTCCTGGGCCGCGACCCGCGCCGAACCGCTCCGCGTGTCCAGGATCGCGAACCGGGCATCGGCGGCGAACACCGCGCGCACCATCTCGGCGTCCGCGGCGCGCATCCCCTGGAAGATCTGCTCGACGGCGGCCAGCGCGCTGGACGCGTCCTGGCCCAGGGCCGGAGCGGGAGCACCCGCGCCGAGCGCGACCGCCGTCACCCCCGTGACCGTCGTCCACCACGCTCCGCGCATCCTCCGCATCGGGCTTCTCCGTCTCGATCGCCTGGACCGCGCCGGCCCGAATGGCCGGCCGCCCCGGAGCGAGGGTCGCGCGCGGAGCGAGCGCCGTCAACCCGGGCGAGCCGCTCGCGAGAGCGTCCCCCGGCCGGATCCGTGCAGAGCTTCCCTAGCGCCCGAGGAAGAGCGGGATCAGCAGGCTCCCGAGCGCGCTGATCACGGCGATCGCGCACAGGTTGAGCCACAGCCCCGCGCGGCTCATCTGCGGGATCGTGATGTAGCCCGATCCGAACACGATCGCATTGGGCGGGGTCGCGACGGGGAGCATGAAGGCCATCGACGCGGCGAGTGCCGCCGTGGTCATCAGCGACAGCGGCTCGAGCCCCAGCCCGAGGGCGGCGCCCGCCATGACCGGCATCGCCATGCTGGTGGTCGCGACGTTCGAGGTCAGCTCGGTGAGGAACACCACGAGCGCGGCCACCGCGACGGTGATCACGATCGCCGGAACGGCCTGGAGCGATCCGACCGCGTTCCCGATCCAGGCGGCGAGGCCCGATTGGTCCATGGCCCGCGCGAGCGACAGGCCGCCGCCGAAGAGGACGAGCACACCCCACGGGATGCGCTGCGCCGTCCTCCAGTCGAGCGCGAACTCCCCCTTCTTCCAGTCCACCGGGAGCATGAAGAGCACCGCGGCCGCCGTCATGGCGATCGTCGAGTCCCGCAGCAGGGGCGAGAGCGTCTGCAGCCCCGGGATCGTCACGTCGCCCAGGGTCTTCTCCGAGCGGAGGACCCAGGCGAGCGCGGTCAGCGCGAAGACCACCGCGGTGACCTTCTCGCCCCGGCTGGGCGCGCCGAGGGAGCGGCGCTCGCGCTCGATCACGTCGGACGCGTCGCCCGCGAGCTCCCCGGGCGGGTACAGGAAGCGGGTCAGCATGACCCAGGTCAGCGGCAGCATCACCAGCGACAGCGGCAGGCCCACCCCCATCCACTGCATGAAGCCGATCTGGTAGCCGAGGATCTCGCTCGCGGCGCCGGCCAGCACCGCGTTCGGCGGCGTGCCGATCAGCGTGCTCACGCCTCCGATCGACGCGGCGTACGCGACGCCGAGCATGAGGGCGATCCCGAAGCGATACGGTCCCCTGTGGCCGGCCGGGCGGAACATCTCCCCGACCGCGAGGCCGATCGGGAGCATCATCGCCGTCGTCGCCGTGTTGCTGATCCACATCGACAGGAACGCCGTCGCCAGCATGAAGCCGAGGATGAGGCGGTCGGGGCTCGTGCCGACGAAGGCCATGATGCGAAGCGCGATGCGCTTGTGCAGGCCCCACTTCTCCATCGTCACCGCGAGGAAGAAGCCGCCCATGAAGAGGAAGATGAGCTCGTTCGCGTACGGTGCGGAGGCGCTCGGCGCGTCGAGCACCCCGAGCATCGGAAAGAGCCCGAGCGGAAGGATCGCCGTGGCCGGGATCGGGATCGCCTCGGTCATCCACCACGTGGCCATCAGCAGCGCGACGGCCGCGGTCCGCCATCCCTCGTCGCTCAGCCCTCCCGGCGCGGGGAGGGCCAGGAGCAGGAGGAAGAGCGCCCCGCCGAGCACGAGCCCGAGGCGCTGCGCGGGGCGGTATCGTATGGCTTCGGAGTCGTCCAAGGGGGCCTCGGCGGCGAGTCGGGAGCGGCGGCGCCAGTGTCGTTGAAGAAGTCTTTCGGGGCAAGCGTAGAAGCGGGTATGGACGAGCGAACGAGCTACTCCGAGCGGTCCGCCTGGCCGGGGTTCCTGACCGCGGTGCTCTGGGGCGCGCTGATCCTCAGCGCCTATCCCATCCTGGCCGGGTGGGACACGGACCTGCCCATCGCGCTGCGCCTGCCGATCGCGGCAGGGATTCTGACGCTGGGGGCCGCCATCCAGACGCTTCTGGGCGGGCTTACGGTCCGGGTCCAGGAGACGCGGATCCTGCTCCACCTCGGCAGGGTCCCGCTCGTGCGGCGCACGGTGCCGTTCGGCGACATCCGCGCGCTGGAGTCGGTCGTCTATCGTCCGCTGCGCGAGTTCGGCGGCTGGGGCGTCCGACGCCGAGGAAGCCGCAGGGCCTGGACCGCCCGCGGAAACCGTGCCGTGAAGCTCGAGCTCTCCGGAGGCCAGGAGCTGTTCATCGGAAGCGACAATCCCCAAAGGCTCGAGGAGCGCATCCGGACCGTCGCGGGGCAGCGGCTGGGCGGACGTCCGTGAGCCGAGACGACATGGCCCCCAAGCCGCCGGCCGAGTCGGTCGCGGTGGTGTCGGAGCTGATGATGCCTCACCAGGTGAACAACCTGGGGCACGTCTTCGGCGGCGAGCTCCTGTCGATGGTCGACCGGGCCGCCGCGGTCGCCGCGATGCGGCACGCCGGGCGCGCCGCCGTCACGGTCTCGATCGACCGCGTGCAGTTCAACGAGCCGATCTACACGGGCGAGCTCGTCACCTGCACCGCGCGGGTGAACTTCGTAGGGCGCACCTCCATGGAGATCGGCGTGCGCGTCGAGGCCGAGGACCTCCTGTCGGGGCGCAGGCGACACACGAACACGTGCCTCCTCACCTTCGTCGCGATCGACGAGGATCACCGGCCTTGCCGGGTCCGGCCCCTGGACCTGTCCGATCCCGAGGACGCGCGCCGGGCCCGCGAGGGACGCCGGCGGCGCCAGGTCCGCGAGGAGCTCGACCGCGAGCTGGAGGAGGGACCGGGCTGAGGGGCTCCCGCGGCCCGCGACCCGTGCCTAGCGCCGCTCGACCACCATCGCGAAGCCCATCCCGCCGGCCGCGCACACCGTGATCAGGCCGAACTGCACGTCGCGACGCGCCATCTCGTGCAGCAGGGTGAGCGTCAGCCGTCCACCGGTGGCCCCGAAGGGGTGTCCGATCGAGATCGAGCCGCCCATCACGTTGATGAGGTCGACGTCCGGATGGCCGACGGCGCTGCTGCGGCCGAGCTCGCGCTCGGCGAACTCCTGCGAGGAGAGCGCACGGAGGTTGGAGAGCACCTGCGCCGCGAAGGCCTCGTGCATCTCCATGAGCCCGATGTCGCCCATCGAAAGCCCGGCCCGCTCCAGCGCGAGCGGTGCCGCGTAGGCCGGTCCCTGGAGCAGCTGTCCGGCCGGATCGAGCGCGGTCCACGCCCAGCTGCGCACGTAGCCGAGGGGGACGATCCCCTCGGCCGCCGCCCGGTCGGCGTTCATCAGGACGACGGCCGAAGCCCCGTCGGTCAGCGGGGAGGCGTTTCCCGCCGTGACCGAGCCGTGCCTGCGGTCGAAGACCGGCCGGAGCGCGGCGAGCTTCTCGAGCGACGTGTCCGTCCGGATCCCGTTGTCCTCCGTGACCACCTGGTCGAAGGAGGGGGGCACGTAGACCGGCACGATCTCGGCGGTCAGCCGTCCGTCCTCGGTGCCGGCGGCGGCGAGGCGGTGCGAGCGGAGCGTCCAGGCGTCCTGATCCTCCCGGCTGATCCCGTTCTCCTTCGCCATCCGCTCCGCGGATTGGCCCATCGTCTCTCCCGTCGTGGGCTCGGCGATCGCCGGCCGCACGGGGATGAGATCCCTGGGGCGGAGGGCTCCGAACGGCCTCACCCGCTGCCCGGCCGTCTTCCCCTTCGAGGCCGCCACCAGCGTCTTGGAGAGCTTGTCGCTCACCGTGATCGGGATGTGGGAGAGCGATTCCGCACCGCCGGCGATGACGACCTCCGCCTGGCCCACCTCGATCATCTGCGCCGCGTCGGCGATCGCCTGGTTCGCCGAGGCGCAGGCGCGTGACACCGACACGGCCGGTACCGTCTTGGGCAGGACGCCGAGCCCGACCTCACGCGCGATGTTCGGGGCCTGGGTGTCGTGGACGACGGTGCCGTAGACGAGGTGGTCCACCTGCTCGCCGCGAAGCCCCGAGCGTGCGAGCGCATCCCGAACCGCGAGCTTGCCCAGCTCGATCGCGGACAGGTCCGCGAAGACGCTGCCGCTCCGCACGAACGGAGTGCGACAGCCCTCGACGATGGCGGTCTTCATCGCTGCTCCTGAAAAGCCGGACGGGCCGATCGTGGTGCCCGGAGAATACGACGAAAGCGGCTCGGGTTCGAGCCGTGATCGTCCGGTCCCGCTGCCGGTCAGCCGGCCGCGCTCGAGACCTCCGAGGGTGGGGCCTGCCGGGCGGGCTCCCCGGCCGGCTCCCCGGCGGGCTCCCCGGCCGGCTCCGGGCCGGGTCCGCCGCGGAGCCGGATCGCCGCGTCGACCGCCTCGTGTACCTCGGCGAAAAGGTGCCCGTGGCCGATCAGGTCGAGGATTCCCCCGAGCCGGAGCTTGTCGCCGAGCGGTCCCTTGGCGCTCGCCACCAGGAGGTGTCCCGCCGCGTCGTGGGTCGCCTCGATGAGCTCCCTCAACGCGTGGAGGCCGGTCGCGTCTACGCGGTTCATGGGGTACGCGTCGAGCACCAGGACGGGCGGCCCCCCGGCGGCCCGGGCCCGCTCCAGGGCGGCGCGCCCCGCGTCCCGAAACGTCTCCGCGTTGCCGTAGAAGAGGGATGCGTCCATGCGCAGGACGGAGATCCCGGGCTCGACCACCGCCGTGGGGTTGCGCCGGACGTTCCGGAACTGGTCGGTGCCCGGCATGCGCCCCAGCTCCGCGATGTGCGGGCGCGTGATCTGGTCCAGCACCACCAGCACGGAGAGCCCCACGCCGACGAGGATCCCCTCCTCGATGCCGAGCGCGAGCGTGGCCACGAAGGTGGCGAGCATCAGCCCGAAGTCGCGCCGGTCGATCCGCCAGAGCTCGCGCGCGCCGTGGACGTCCACCAGACCGGCGACCGCGACCACGATGATCGACGCCAGGATCGCCTTGGGCAGGTGATGGAAGAGGGGGGTGAGGAAGAGCAGGGTGACCGCGATGACCCCCACGCTGACCAGCGACGAGATCTGCGAGCGGGCGCCGGCCTGTCCGTTGACCGCGGTCCGCGAGAAGCCGCCCGTGACGGGAAAGGACTGGAAGAGCGAGCCCACCAGGTTCGCGGCGCCGAGCGCCTTGAGCTCCTGGTCCGCGTCGATGTCGTAGTCGTTCTTCGAGGCGTAGACCTTGGCGACCGCGATGGACTCCATGAACCCGATCAGCGCGATCGTGAGCGCCACCGGCGCGAGCGCCGCGAGGTCCGCGGGCCCGACGGCCGGGAGCATCGGCGCCGGCAGCCCCGAGGGCACCCGTCCGACGATCTGGACCCCCTCCGCGCCGAGCGCCAGCGCCCAGGACAGCAGCGTGCCCGCGGCCACCAGGAGCATGGGCACGGGCAGGCGGGGCAGCAGCCTGCGCAGGACGACCCCAGCCGCGATCGCGCCGAAGCCGATCGCCACGGTGAGCGGGTGCGCGTCCCCGATCCCGGCGACGGCCGCGACGACCACCTCGTGGGCGTGCCCGGCGCGTGGAAGGGAGAGGCCGAGCAGGGAGGGAAGCTGGCTGGTGGCGATGATGATCGCCGCGGCCGAGGTGAAGCCGGCGAGCACCGGGTGGGACAGCAGGTTGACCAGGAAGCCGGCTCTGAGCAGTCCCATCGCGAGCTGAACCGCGCCGACGAAGGCCGCGAGGACGAGGGAGAGCGTCAGGTAGCGCTCGGCGTCACCCCCGGCGAGCGGCGCGACGCCCGTCGCGACGAGGAGGGAGACCATCGCGACCGGGCCCACCGCGAGCTGCCGGGACGAGCCCAGGAAGGCGTACATCGCCAGCGGCGCCAGAGCCGCGTACAGCCCGAACACCGGGGGCAGACCGGCGATCATGGCGTACGCCATGCCCTGCGGGATGAGCATCACCCCCACCGTCAGGCCGGCGGCGAGGTCGCCGCCGAGCCCCTCCCGATCGTACCGCTCCAGGGAGCGGAGGAGGGGGAGCCGCCGGCCCCGCGGTGAGGCGCCGGCGACGATAGCGCGGCGGAAGGTCACGCCACTCCCGCCCCCGCCGGCTTGGAGGCGAGCCCGGGCCAGCCGGCCAGCGCGCCGTCCACGAACCTCACGTCGTATCCGGATGTCTCCAGGAACGACGCGGCCGCGGAGGCGCGGGCGCCCGTCCGGCAGTAGACCGCGACCGGCCGGTCCGCCGGCAGCTCGTCCAGCCGGGTGCCCAGGCGCGTGTGCGCGATGTTGATCGCGCCCGGAAGGTGCGCCCCCGCGAACTCGGCGGCTCCGCGCACGTCCAGGATCGTGGCGCCGGCCGCGTCCGCGCTCGGCTCGAAGCTCTCCATGCGCAGGTGGGCGATCGAGGAGAGACCCTCGTGCCCGGCCAGAGCGCTCGGCTCGGCGAAGCCGACGACGTGGTCGTAGCCGATCCGGACCAGCGTGCGCACGGCCTCCTCGACCTCCTGCTCCGCCGCGATCAGGTAGATCTCCCGGCTCGGGTCGACGTACGAGCCGACCACCATCGGGAAGGCCACGCCGAGCGGGGAGTAGATCGATCCGGGCACGTGCGCGGCCATGAAGGCCGCCCGGTCCGCGCGGGTGTCCACGACGACCGCTGCCTCCGACGCGCCGGCCTCCATGAGCGCGTCGACGGAGACCCGCTCGGGCTTCGGCAGCGCGCCGAGCACCGGGACGCCGTTCTTGTTGAGGTCCTTCATGCGGGCGAAGTAGAGCGGGGGCTCGGGCTGACCCTCGAGGATCGACGCGACGAACGACTCCTCCGTGTCGAAGGAGAGCGCCGCGTTGTGCCGGCGCTCGTAGCCGACGGTCGACTGCGGCACGGCCCCGAGCGCCTTGCCGCAGGCGCTTCCCGCTCCGTGTCCCGGCCATACCTGCACGTGGTCCTGCAGCTCCAGGAACCGCCTCGTCGACTCGTACAGGCGGCGGGCGGAGGGCTCACGAGCGCCCTGCACGCCGGCCGCGGTCTCGAGCAGGTCCGGCCGTCCGAGGTCGCCGACGAAGACGAAGTCGCCCGACGCGATGCCCATCGGCTCGCTCGCCCCGCCGCCGAGATCGGTGACCAGGAAGCTCATGTGCTCGGGCGTGTGGCCCGGGGTGTAGACCGCCTCGATGCGGATGTTGCCGATCTTGAACGTGTCGCCGTCCTTGAGGAAGTGCACGTCGTAGTCGCCCGACTCCGCCCAGCGGTACTTCCAGTTCTCGTCTCCCTCGTCGGAGAGGTAGAGCTTGACCCCGAGCTGCTCGGCGAGCTCGCGCGTTCCGGACAGGAAGTCCGCGTGGATGTGCGTCTCGGTGGCGGCGACGATGCGCAGGCCCTCTTCCTCCGCGATCTCGACGTAGCGGTCGATGTCGCGCTCGGGGTCGATCACGATGGCCTCACCGGTGCGCTGACAGCCGATCAGGTATGCGTACTGAGCCAGCTCGGGGTCGAAGATCTGACGGAAGAACATGGAAGCTCCTACGGAAGCGGGTTAGCTGTGCGGGAGACGGCTGCGGAGGATCGCGTACGCCCAGACGCCGGCGAGCGCGCTCGCGAGCGCGGCGACCATGACCGTGACTCCGTTGCCGATCAGGACGTAGATCGGACCCGGGCAGGCTCCGAGGAGCCCCCACCCGAGGCCGAAGACGATGCCGCCGAGCCAGAACTGCCAGCCCGGCTTGGCGAAGGGGTCGGGGAGCATCTCCATCGGGCGGCCCACGAAAGAGCCCGCCTCGATGCGCTTGATGCCCCACACGCTGAGGGCTGCGACCGCCACGGCCGAGCCGATGATGCCGTACATGTGGAAGGACTGGAACCGGAACATCTCCGTGATGCGGAACCAACTGACGACCTCGCCCTTGACGAGGACGATACCGAAGAAGATACCGACGAGCAGGATGAGGAACAG
>JBFFWJ010000062.1:0-11076 GCA_041570315.1 Longimicrobiales bacterium
GCCCGGGGACCAGCCACCACCCGTCCACGTCCGTCTCCAGGCGGAAGTGTCGCGCCGGATCCCCACCGGGCAGGATCGGGTTCGTGAACTCGTCGGCGACGAAGCGGAAGCCCGAGAGCTGGGGCTGGGCGGAGAAGAAGTCGTACACCCACTCGCCGCTGTAGTCCGGGCGCGGCGTTCCCTCCGCCACGACGCTCCCCTGACTCTCGTGGCCATCGGTGTCCACCGACGTCACGAAGTACGCGTACGTCTCCCCGTTGGCCGCGAGGAGGTCGAGGAAGCCCTCGGAGTCCGTCTCTCCCAGGAGGAACGACGATCCGCCGGCGTCCTGGTAGACCTTGTAGTGCGAGAAGTCGCCGGCCGCCCGCGCGGCGGCGCCCCAATGGATGTAGTTGGCGTCGTCGAGCGCGATCACGAGCGGAGCGTCGGGCACCGGCGGCGCGGTAGGCACGGGCACGAAGACCGCCACGGAGCTCGCCGTCGCGGTCTCGATGCCCGAGGTCGGGCTGACCGCCGAAACGTAGTACTCGTACGTCTGCCCCGCGGACACGTTGGCGTCCACATAGCTGCACACCCCGCCGATGCAGCTCGTGACCTCGGCGATGAAGAAGAAGTCCGGGTCGGTCACCCGCCGGGCGTAAACCCGGAAGGCCTCACCGTTCCAGGCTGGCGCCAACTCCCAGCTCACGGTCACGGCGCCTGCGTAGTAGCTGGCCGCCAACGCGCGGGGCGCAGCCGGTATGTCGTCGCCCACGTCGTCGACGAAGATCACCTCGTCGTGACATGCCGTCAGGACGAGAATCACGATCAAGCTTCCCAAGGCCGCGCGTCTCATCGTTCCTCCCTCTCGTCGGCCCGACTGCGCCCGCGGCGTGCGAGCGAGTGCTGGCCGTGCCTTCCGTCGCCCGAAAACGACGTGCAGGGGCCGTACCCAAACCGTAACTAATTTTACGATACAGACTTAGGGTCACAGCTCCACGCGCGGCACGTCACCTGTAGAGGACACTCTTCCGTCGACGAGAAGACAGTCGGCTCGTCCGCCCGGGACCTCAGCGCCGACTCGAGGGAAGCCCGAGGTCGAGGTTGCGCTGCTTGTAGTCGAACTTCAGGTCGCGGTTGTCGAGGAGGGACACCTCGAACCGGAAGCTCCAGTTCCCCGTCGCCGTCTGGAGGAAGTCGAAGTTCGCCTGCCAGCGGTGAAGGTCTCGCGACAGCCGGATGGAGTGGTCGTTGAAGCCCTGGGCCTCCAGATCGTAGGCCGTGCGCCAGCTCACGCTCCAGTTCTCGGTGGGGTTCAAGCGCACCGTGCCGCTGAGCATCTGGCTCGTGAGGCGATCGGGATCCCGCGGGCGCTGGAGCGCATAGCTCAGGTTGGCGCTCCACCCGCCGGTGGATCCCCCCCGCCTGGCGCCGGCCGTAGCGTCCTCTCGCCCGCGCACCGGGACGATCATCGACTCGTCGGTCACGCCCGGCACCTCCATGGGGTCCTCGGCCTCGGGCTCCTCCGCCTGCTCGTCCTGGTCCCGCCCACGACCGAACGGCAGCCAGCGGAAGATCGCCGAGGAGGACCCGAGCGAGAACGAGAAGTTGACCTGGCTCAGGTGGGGATCGAAGGAGCGGCGCGACAGCGTCCCCGTCTCGTCCGTCTCGTCGTCGAAGAGCTCGTGGTCCATCGAGACGGACAGCCCCCTCAGGAAATCCGAGGAGATCTGGTTCGACAGGCGCGTCGTCTCGAACCCCGACAGGAACGAACCCAGCGAGTCGGCCTGCACGAAGTCGTACTGGACGACGCTGGTGCGGATCGCCAGCAGGCTCACGGTCTGCGCCTGCTGTAACCTGCGCGGCTCCCCGGGTCGAGCGGTCTCCACCTCCGCGAGCGGATCGATGGCGAGCGGATCCTCAGGCGCGGGCCCCGCGCCCGGGTCCTCTTCGTCATCGTCCGTCGCCCTCCTGGCCTCGAAAGTCTGGGCGAGCGTGATCGCGACGGTGTTCTTCGGCTGCAGCGCTCTCGACCCGAAGACGCTGCGCTGGAGCTCGGTCGGCGTCGTCTCCGGGCTCCACTGGTAGTCGAAGGACGGCGAGAGCTTGTGCCGGACCGCCTCGAAGGACCCGAAGCCCGGAAAGAAGCCGTAGATGTCGGTCTTGAGCTGCGCGCCGAAGGACATCCGCGTCGGGCCGCTCACGAAGCTCTGCGCCAGAGAGTCGGTGTCCGAGCGGAACATGTCCCCCGAGACGGAGAGCCGTGGCGTCAGCGTCGTCGAGCCGATGAGCTGCTGCTGGTAGTTCACGGAGGTCGACCAACCGAGCCTGGACTCCGAAATGTCCCGGACCGGAGCACCCGTGACGAGCGCCGACGGATCCACCGAGTCGCCGAGCAGGAGGAGCGCCTCGGGAACGCCGAGGGTCTCACGCTCGTTCAGGTTGACCGACTGCGAGAACGTCAGGTTCCCGATGCTGAGGTTGCTGCGCGCGGAGCTGGCCGTCGTCGCGGTGTTGGCCTGCGAGAGGTCGAAGGTATCCGGCTGCACACGGTCGAAGGTGTTGCGCCGGACCCCGCCGGAGCCCGACCACGTCATGTTGTTCCAGAAGTGCGCCTCCGACGAGGGAGCTCGAAACAGCGTGATGGGCGACAAGGACAGGTTGAGCGACGGGAGAAGCCACTCCGTCCGGTCGTCGGAGAGGTACTGCTTGCGATTCGACGACGCCGAGATCGTGCCCCAGTCGAATCGGCGGTTGAGCCCGGCCTCGGAGTCGATCGACTGCGTCACCTCCTGCGGGGTGAAGGAGTTCTCCCGCACGAAGTCGTTGTTGGAGACGAACCGGCCCGAGACGCGAAGCTGGGTGCGCTCATCGAGGTCCCATGAGTGGCGCGTGTCGAGCGCGAGCTCCGTCGAGCCGTCCTCGCGCCAGAAGCGCCTCATGTTGACGTCTCCGTCCAGGAACTGGCGGCTGAACCGGTAACGCAGCGAGCCCGTGAGGCTGAAGAAGGTCTCGCTGAACCAGTCCATGCTCACGAGCGCGTCGGAGTACTGACTCATCGCCCAGTAGAACCCCATGTTGCTGACCCGGCGGCGGTATCCCCCCGAGGTCCGGACGATGTCGTTGACGCTGAAGCGGGGCGTGAGCAGCCCTGAGGAGCGCCCCCGCTCCAGGCTCTGCGCCATGAACGGCAGCCATGCCACCGGGACGTCGGCGAAGTAGAGCCGCACGCCCCGCGCGACCAGCACGCTTCCCCCGACGATCTTGATCTCGTCGGTCTGGAAGTGATAGTGCGGCTCGTCGATGTCGCAGGAGGTGAACTCGGCGTGCGCCATGAACGTCGAATCCTGGGCCGCGAACGGCATCTGGCCGCGCACGCGCCACTCCGCGCCCTCCTGATTGAACGACGTCACCGCGTCGAAGGCGGACCCCCGCCCCTCCCGCAGATCGTACACCATGTTCGCGGCGCTGACCGGGTCGCCGTCGGGGGGCGTGAAGGTCGCGTCCCCCACGGTCCGGAGCCGGCCCGAGACCTCGTCGAAGGTGATCGAGGTGTCCGCCTCGATGATCATCCCCTCGCGCGTGACGCGCGCCCGCCCCCCCTCCGGCGCCTGGAGGACGAGGACCCGGCGGCCCGCGGCGAAATCCGCGGACGCGGACTCGTACTGCGTCAGGGAGTACCCCGGAAGTCCGAGCAGCGACGCCGCGACGTCGTCCAGGGCGCCCCCGGTGGGCCGGTTTCCCTCGGCAGCCTCTGCGAGGCGCGCGGAGTCCTGCGTGAAGAGGATGCTGTCCGCTCCCGGAGGGCGCGCCAGCCTCTGCAGGCGCTCGAGGATGCGCAGCTGGGCCGAGTCGACCACCTCCTGTCCGACGAGCGCTCGCGGCCCGGCGAGGAACGCGATCCCGACGACGACGAGCGCGACTCGCTCCACCCGTCCGAGGGTCACTGGGTCCCCACGGCCCCCGGCGGAGGATCGAGGCTCGCCTCATACTGCCGCTCGTACTCCTCCTCGGCCTTCCGCCGGCGGCGCCAGACGCCGATGGAGAGGAGGATTCCGAACTCGTACAGGAGCACGAGCGGGAGCATCATCATGATCGTGAGCGTGATCGCGTCACCGGGTGTGATGAAGCTCGCCAGGATCGTGATCAGGACGACGGCGTGCCGCCGCTTGGAGCGCAGGAACTCCGGCGTCACCAGTCCCATGACGCTCAACGCGAGGATCACGATCGGCAGCTCGAAGACCGCCCCGAACGCGAGCAGCAGCTTCGTGATGAAGCCCAGGGTGGCGTTGATCTCGAGCTGCATCGACAGGGTCTCGGTCAGGAATCCCTGGAAGAACACGAGCGTGACCGGAAGCGCGGCGAAGTAGGCCAGCGCGACGCCGGCGACGAACAGGACCAGGCCGAGGTAGAGCGAGGGGATGATCGCCCGCCTCTCCTCCTTCTCGAGGGCGGGCGAAAGGAACGACCATACCTGGTAGACGATGATCGGGAACGCGAGGATCACGCCGATGTAGATGGCCAGCCTCAGCGTGACGAAGAAGGGATCCGCCGGCGACAGCGAGATGAGCTGGAGATCCGGATCGTTCCAGGCCTCCCGAACCGGCTCCATCAGCAGCTCGAGCACTTGGAAGCGATACACGAGGACGAACCCGAGCACGGAGCCCGCGACCACGGACAGGATCGACCAGAGGATGCGCCAGCGCAGCTCCTCCAGGTGGTCCAGGAAGGGCATCTCGCCCCGAGGATTCCTGTTTCGCATCTTCGGCCTGGGCGGGATCCGTGCGTGACCCGGCGTGCCCGTCAGAAGGGGAGCTCCACCTGGTTCCGGCGAAGCGCCTCTCGCTCCTGCGCCGCGGCCATCTCGTCGACGAATTCTTGGAACTCACCCGCGTCCTGGAAGTTCCGATACACCGAGGCGAAGCGCACGTACGCGACCCGATCCACCGGGCTCAGACGCTCCATCACGAGCGCGCCCAACCGGACGCTCGGGACCTCCACGCCGGCTTCCCGGGACAGCACGTCCTCGACGTCGTCGACGAGCGCCTCGATCTCCGCAGCCGACACGGGACGCTTGGCGCACGCCACCTTCACGCTCCGCAGCAGCTTGGACCGATCGAAGTCCTCGATCGCCCCCGAGCGCTTCAGGACCTGGACCGGCCGCTCCTCGATGTACTCGTAGGTCGTGAACCGGGCGCCGCACACGCTGCACTCCCGCCGACGGCGCACCGCGCGCCCGCCGCGGCTGGCCCGCGTATCGACGACGCGGTTCTCGGTGGCGTCACACTCGGGGCAGCGCACGCGAGCTCCGAGCTACCCGATCTCGTCGAGCATCTCCCGAGCGAGCATCGCGATCGGCGCGTCAGGATACGTGTTCATGATCCGCTCGAGCGTCGCGCGTGCCTCGTCGGGCCTCCCCAGGCCGAGCTGCAGCCGAGCGATGCGGTACATCGCGTTCGGCACCTCCGCGTCCGTCGGATAGAGAGCCGGCAGGCGCTGGAACTCCTCGAGCGCGTCCTCCGGGCGCTCCTGCTGCTCGAGGATGTCCGCGAGGAAGAAGTGGGCACGCGCCGCCCTCGTGTCGCTGGGATGCTCGTCGAGAAACTGACGGAAGGCCATCGTCGCGGCGTTCAGCGACTGGCGGTCGTACTGTTGCATCGCGACCGACCAGAGCTGATCGGGGTTCCCCGCGCCGCCACCCACGAGCTGCTCCTGCGTCGGCGGGGGCATGGTCGGATCCGACACCAGCGGACCCACCCCCGGGGCCGAGCCACGTCGGGTGTTCGCGAGCTGGTCGCGCACCTGGGCGATCCCTCTCTGGTTCTCCCCGGCGAGCGCCTCGAGGCGCGCGAGGCTCTCGGCGACCTGACGGATCGACCGGTTGATGTCGCCCCGGAAGTCGAACATCTGGTCGCTCTGCGTGCGCAGCGTGTCCTGCGTGGAGAGCGCCTCCTGGCGGAGCTCCGCGAGGAGCGAGTCCTGGCGCGCCGCGAGCGACCGGATCTCGAGCTGGAGGTCGCGGACGTCGCCCTTCATGGCGCAGCCGCCGAGCACGGACGCGGCGGCAAGGGTCGAGAGGACCCGAGCCGCCGCAGATGTCTTCTTACACGTCATGATGTACATGGACCCCTCCCCCGGCGTACCGGAGGAGGGGTCCCAGCAAGGGTCATGCCGTCAGTTGGCCGGGTTGATCGCGTTGGCGCCGGCCGTGATCACGAACTCGCCCCGGCGATTCCTCGCCCAGGTCGCTTCGTCGGAGCCCTGCTGCAGCGGGCGGCCCTCCCCGAAGGACACGATCTCGAAGCGGTTCTCGGCGAGACCGAATCCCGTGAGGAACTGCCGGATCGACTCGGCCCGGCGATTGCCGAGCGCGAGGTTGTACTCGGTCGAGCCGCGCTCGTCGGCATGTCCCTCGATGCGGATGCGGACCTGCGGGCTCGCTCGCAGGATGCCGACCTTGGCGCGCAGCGTCGTCGCCGCGTCGTCACGGATCTCCGCCTCGTCGTAGTCGAAGAAGACCATCGCCTCCAAGGTCTCGCGCGCGGCGCGGACGGCGCGCTCCCGCTCCGCGGCCTCGGCGCGCAGGCGCGCCTCCTCCTCAGCGCGGCGCCGAGCCTCTTCCTGGGCTTGGCGGACCGAATCCTCGTAGGCGCGGAGCGAGTCCATGTCCGGACCCGGCGGGGGCGGCGGAGGCGGCGGCGGATCTCCCCCACACGCGCCGACCAGCAGCGTGGCGGCGAATACGGACACAACAAAACGACGGACGATCATCCCAACTCCCGGGTTGAACGAACTGTTGAACGGTTGCGACGCGTGCAGACGGCGCCGAGCGCTGACACGAAGCTAATGCCCTTTTCCAGGGGGGAAAGTCTTTTCTCATATAGGCCTCGGAGCCTGTGCGCGCAAACGCTCGCGAAGCCTGTCGCGCGCGCGCCACACGGGATCCGGCGCCGCGCGGTGGAACCCGGGGCGCCGGTCAACCGGGCTGCAGCGACGGGGACCAGTCGGGGAGGCCGACCCGAAGGCCGGAGAGCACGGAGCGCAGGCGGCCCGTGCTCACGTCCACGACGAAGAGGCCGAAGCCCCAGCTCCGCTCTCCCACGAAGGCGAGATGCCGCCCGTCCGGCGCCCAGCTCGGGTCCTCGTTGTTGCCCTCGAAGGTCAGCTGGCGCAGCACGCGCCCCTGGTTCTCCACGTCCGCCACGAGAATGTGGTAGCGGCCCCTGCGGTCGACGCGTCCGTGAAAGGCGACGCGCTCGCTCGTGGGCGACCAGTCCGGTGAGGTGAAGTACCCCGTGCCCCCGTACTCGTAGGGCGACAGCGTCTCGGCGGAGCCGCCCTCGGACGGCATCAGCATCACCTGGGGGGTGTGCTCCCCGAACCGCTGCGTGTTGAAGGCCATCCAGACGCCGTCGGGCGAATACGTCGGGGAGAAGTCGTACCAGTCGCCCCCCGACAGGTACGACAGGCAGCAGTCGCGCTCCAGGTCGTACGTGAAGATGCCGCTCCGCCCGCTTCCCAGGACCGAGAACGCCAGCGTGCGCCCGTCGGGATGATAGGCGGGGGTGATGTAGTCTCCCGCTCCTCGCACCGTCGGAAGCATCCGCTCGTCGCTCCCATCCGGGTCGATCTCGTAGATGCGGGGGTACCCCGACTTCCAGGAGGTGAACGCGAGCCGCGTCCCGTCCGGCGACCAGGTGGGAGACGCCGTGAGCGTGCCGTGGCGCGTGACCCGCTGCAGATTCTCGCCGTCGGAGTCGACGACGTAGATGTCGGTGTTGCCTTCCCTGTCCTGCATGGTGAACGAGATCCGGGACGCCGCCATTCCGAGCTCCCCGGTCGCCCAGTGCACGATCTCGTCGGACGCGCGATGCACCGCCATGCGGAAGCCCTCGTCGCTCTGCCCCGGGATGCGGAAGCGCCCGCGCTCGCGGACCTCCCCGTACACGACGTCGTGAAGCTCGACGATGAGGACGTACCCGTCCCCCGCGCCCTCCACCTGACCCGACACGAGCCACACGGCGCCCAGCCGGTCCCACAGCGTGTAGTCGACCCCCTCCCCGATCAGCCCCGACGGAAGCGAGTCCATGACCTCGAAGTGGTCGGAGTTCCTGAGATCGCGGCCGATGATCGCCTCGACCTGGGGGGCGACGCCCGCCCCGCCGAAGCTGCCGGTGAAGGGCTTCACGGCCAGAGCGGGCAGGTAGGTGTTCGCGTACGTCAGCCCGAGCGTGACGCCCGGGACCCGCTCCTCCTGACCCGAGAGGGCCCCCGGAGCGAGGACGACCGCGGCCAGGATCGTGAGCGCGCCCCGCCCTGCGGCCCTTCGGCACACCTGCTTCGAACCACTCGTCATCACGGCCTCGTCACGCCGGCGCTCTCGCCGATCTCTGGAAGGTTTGCCTCGAGCTCCCCCGACGGCTGGAACTGGAAGCGGATGGGAAAGCGCTCGTAGGGGAGGTCCTCGGGCAAGGGACCGAACCGGCCCTGTCCCGCGCACTCCACCGCCCCGATCGCCTCGAAGTCGAAGGCGAGGTTCCCGGACCGGCTCTCGAAGTCGATGTCGGTCGCGGTTCCGTCCCGCGTGATCCAGAAGAGCACCGTCGTCTGCCAGCTCCCGCCCTCCCGCCACCGGAAGCAGCGCTGGATCTGCCGGATGATGTTCTCGTAGTAGGCGGGATAGTCTCGCCGCAGCCCCTCGATGCGCACGGTGATCCCCTCGCCGGACTCCGCCGGACGCTCCTCGGGCACCTCCTCCGGCGTGGTGGCCACGGTGACCTCCTCGGCGGCCTCGGGAGGACGCTCGGCGGGCTCTTCGCGGGGCTCGGGGGGTGGCGGCTCGGGCTCGGGCTCGGGCTCCTCGACGGGGACGACCTCCTCCGGCTCGGGCTCCGGCGGCGCCGGCTCCGGCCGCTCGACGACGAGCTCCTCGGTGGCCTCGCGCGCCTCCTCCTCCTGCACCGCGGCCGGCGGAGACACCATCTCGATCTCGTACGTGAGGAAGGAGAGCGGCTCGGGCTCGTAGAAGGTCGACAGCCACCCGATCGCGAAGATCAGCCCGTGCAGGCCGGCGGACAGCGCCATCGCGCGCCTGTCGAACGGGTCGACGCCCCGGGCCCTCACCTCACCGGTCTCCCGTCCAGGGCTCGGCCACCACGGACCAGCTCACCCCGCTGTTCGCGGCGGTGGCCATGGCCTTCAGGACGGGGCCCCACGCCGCGAGCGAGTCGCCCCGGATGAACACGCGCTCGATCGCACCGGTCGCCAGGAGCTGGGGCAGCCCGGCCTCGAGCTCCTCGATCGTGACGGGATCCTCCTCGAGGTAGACCTGCCCGTCGCGCATGATCGTGATGAAGAGCGGCGACTCCTCGGAGGTGAGCGCCTGCACGTCCGCCCGGGGCACCGACACCTCGATGCCGCCCTGGAGGATGGGCGCCGTGATGATGAAGATCACGAGCAGCGTGAAGGCGACATCGACGAGGCTGGTCACGTTGATGTCCGCGTTCAGCGGGAGATCGCTCCAGGAGCGCCGTCCCCGCCTGCGCTGCGTCGAGCTCATCTAGACGCGGCCCTCGCGCGCCAGCGTGCCGATGAACTCGCTGGAGAAGCCCTCCAGCTCGCCGCTCACCAGGTTCAGCTTGCCCACGAAGAGGTTGTACGCGATGACGGCGGGGATGGCCACGAAGAGCCCGGCCACGGTCGTCACCAGCGCCTCGGCCACACCGGGGGCCACCGCCATGATGTTGCTGGAGCCCGACGCCGTGATGCCGAGGAACGCGTTCATCACGCCGATCACCGTCCCGGCGAGCCCGAGGAGCGGCGAAACCGATCCGATGACGGCGAGCCAGCCGATGCCCTGAGCGAGCTCGTCCCGCTCCTCCGCCTCCTCCTTCTCCAGCACGAGCCGGAGCGCCTCGAGCTGGGTCAGCGAGAGTCCGGGAGAGGGTGGCGCGCCCTCCCGCAACGCGCCCGGACGGAGCTCGCTGAAGAAGTTCACGCCCTGACGGAAGACGCGCCCGTACGGCGAGTCCGGCAGCGCCAGGATGGCCTTGTAGGCATCCTCGAGCCGCTGCGCCCTCTCCATGTGGTCGAGGAAGCGGTCGCCCTCGCGGCGGACGTCCCGGAACTGGCGCGACTTGTGGAAGATGAGCCACCAGGACCACACGGAGCCCAGGGCGAGCAGGGCCAGCACGATCTGGGTCGGGAGCGTTCCCCCGACCACCATCTCGAAGGCGCTCGTCGGCGGGCGGGCCTGAAGAAGGAGGTAGTGAAGGCTCATTCGGAGTCGTTGCGACGTTGGTTCGCGATGTGCTCGAAGGTCTCTCTCAAGCCCTCCTCGAGCGTGAACGCCGGCGCCCACCCACGGCCTCGGATCAGCGTCGAGTCGAGCGTGCTGTGACGCAGCTCGCCCGGCCGCTCTGCTCGATGGTCGCGCGGCTGGTGCACGTTCGCGATGCCCTCGAGAACGTCGGCGAGGCGGTTGACGCTGGTGCCCACCCCCGATCCGACGTTGAAGGCACGAGCGTCGAGGCCCTGGCCCTCCCCGAGCGACAGGTTCGACACGAGCATGTTCGCGGCCACCACGTCTCTGACGTACACGTAGTCCCGGGTCTGCTCCCCGTCTCCGAAGATCGTGAGCGCCGTCCCGCCCAGGAGCCGGTTGCAGAAGATGGCTACTACACCGGCCTCCCCATGCGGGTCCTGGCGCGGCCCGAACACGTTGGAGTATCGGAGGGCGACGTACTCGAGCCCCCGAACGACGCGATAGTAGTTCAGGTAGAGCTCGCCGCCGAGCTTCGTGACGCCGTAGGGGGAGAGCGGAAGCTTGGGTGCGCTCTCGGGCGTCGGGATCTGTTCCGGCTCGCCGTATACGACGCCGCCGCTGCTGACGAACACGATCCGCTTCGTTCCCACCTCCAAGGCGGCCTCGGTGATGTTGAGCAGCCCCAGGAGGTTGATGCCCGCGTCCCTCGCGGGATCCGTCACCGAGATCCGCACGTCGATCTGGGCGGCGTGGTGGTTGACCAGGTCGAAGCGCACGTCGCGGAAGAGGGACCGGATCTCGGGGTCGCGGATGTCGGCCTCCACGAAGCGCGC
>JBFFWJ010000063.1:0-10927 GCA_041570315.1 Longimicrobiales bacterium
CTCACCGCGTCGGGGGCCACAAGGCGATCGGTGCGGTGTCCGCGGCTCCGTGGGGGAGCGCCAGCATCCTCGTCATCTCCTGGGCGTACATCGCGATGCTCGGCCGGCGCGGCGTCCGCCGCGCGTCGGAGGTGGCGATCCTCAACGCCAACTACATGGCCAAGCGGCTGGAGAGCCACTTCCCGGTCCTGTACCGTGGCGAGCAGGGTCTGGTCGCCCACGAGTTCATCGTCGATCTGCGACCGCTGAAGCGCGCTACCGGCGTCACCGAGGAGGACGTGGCGAAGCGGCTCATCGACTACGGGTTCCACGCGCCCACCGTGTCGTTTCCCGTCATCGGGACGCTCATGATCGAGCCGACCGAGTCGGAGCCGACCGAGGAGCTGGATCGATTCTGCGACGCGATGATCTCGATCCGGGCCGAGATCCAGCAGGTGGAGATGGGCCTCGCGGACGCGAGCGACAACCCGCTCAAGAACGCTCCCCACACGGCGGCCATGTGCACCGCGGACGAATGGGATCATCCCTACACCCGCGCGCAGGCGGCCTATCCCGCGCCCTGGACGCGGGAGGCCAAGTTCTGGCCGTCGGTGCGTCGCGTGGACAACGCCTTCGGCGATCGCAACCTCGTCTGCGCCTGTCCGCCGGTCGAGCAGTACGCGACGGCGGAGCCGTGAGGCCACCGTCGGCGGCCACGGTGTGCGTGAGCCGGACACGAGAGTCGTGGACGAGCGCCGCGGGAGACGCCCGCGCAAGCTACGTCATCGGACCAGCGGGGTTTGATTCGTGAGTTCTTCCGAGATGCAGGATGGAGCGCGGCCGACCTTCGGCGTAGTCGGGCTCGGCTACGTGGGGCTCCCCCTCGCCGTCGAGGCGGCGAAGGAGGGCATTCGCGTGATCGGCTTCGACGTGAGCGAGGAGGTCACGGAGGGGGTCAATGCCGGCCGGTCCCACATCCAGGACGTGCCCGGCGAGCACGTCCGGCGCTTCCGCGAGGCGGGCCTCCTCGAGGCGACCACGGACATGGGTCGGCTCTCCGAGTGCGACGTCGTCTCGATCTGCGTTCCCACCCCCCTTTCCAAGACGCGTGATCCGGACGTGTCCTATGTGCTCGCCGCCTCGCAGGCCGTCGCCGCGGGGCTGCGCAAGGGACAGCTCATCCTCCTCGAGTCGACGACCTATCCCGGCACTACGCGGGAGATCCTCCTGCCTGCGCTCGCGGAGACCGGGCTGGTCGTGGGCGAGGACTTCCACCTCTGCTTCTCGCCCGAGCGGGTCGACCCCGGGAACGAGGAGTGGACGACCAAGAACACACCCAAGGTCGTGGGAGGGATCACGCCGTCCTGCACCGAGGCGGCCGTTCGCTTCTACGGTCGGTTTCTCGACACCGTCGTCCCGGTCTCGTCGGCCGAGGCGGCCGAGCTGACCAAGATCCTGGAGAACACCTTCAGGGCCGTGAACATCGGGCTGGTCAACGAGACCGCGATCATCGCGGACCGGTTGGGCGTGGACGTCTGGGAGGTCATCGACGCGGCGGCCACCAAGCCGTTCGGCTTCATGAAGTTCACCCCGGGTCCCGGCCTCGGGGGCCATTGTATCCCGGTGGATCCGCACTACCTGTCCTGGAAGATGCGGACGCTCAACTACAAGACGCGCTTCATCGACCTCGCGTCCGAGATCAACTCGGAGATGCCGTACTTCGTCGTCGGAAAGGTGAGGCTGGCGTTGAACGGGAGGAGGAAGTCGGTCAACGGATCCCGCGTCCTGCTGCTCGGCGTCGCGTACAAGCGGGACATCGAGGACGTGCGTGAGTCGCCGGCGCTCGACGTGCTCCGGCTCCTCGAGAGCCAGGGCGCCGAGGTTTCCTATCACGATCCGTACGTGCCGGTCCTCGAGCAGGACGGCATCCATCGGGAGTCGGTCTCGCTCACGAGGGAGCGCCTTCGCGAAGCGGACGCCGTCGTGATCCTGACCGACCACAGCAACGTGGACTACGACCTGGTCGTCGACGAGGCGACGGTCCTGATCGACGCGAGACACGTGGCCCCGCGCAGGCCCGACGACGCGGGGGCGGGCTGGATCGTCAGGGAGTAGCCGGCCCGCCGCTCGTCAGCTGGGTGCGAGAACCCGGCGGGCCATGTAGCGCGCGGCCGCGGCGATGGCCTCGGGGGCTGCCATGAGGATGTCCTCGGGCGGCATGACCACGAGGGTGTCCGCGGCGACGAGGTCCAGCACGCCGGACGCATCGTGCCGAGCATCGTACAGAAGGATCCTCGTGCGCAGCTCGCGCGCCGTCGCCCGGATGAGAACCTCGACGAGCCAGTCCGGGCCTTCCAGGGCGCCGATGGCCTCCGCCTGCATGCGGAATTCGCGCACGCTGGACGCGTAGAAGCCCTCGACGACGTCGACGCCATCCAACTCCCGGAGCTCGGCGACGCGCTCACGCACCTCGCGGCGGAGCCCGTCCAGCCACTCCTGCAGTGGCTGAGAGTCTTCGGCGTTCCAGCCCTCGATCACGTCCCGGTCGGCGTCCGCCAAGAGCTCGTCGTGCGACGGGTCGGCGTGCCAGGGCCAGATAGGCAAGCAGACACAGGCGCTTGGGCTGCGCGAGCACGGACGAGACGCGCTCGCCCTCGGGGTTGCGGAGATCACGGGTGCCGAGTCTTGCGTTCCGACGCCGGGTTGTCGTCTCTATTAGCGGGCAGAACAGACCACCGGAGCGGTGCGGGGAGCGCGAGCCCGGCGCCGCGCCCAGGAGGAACCATGGCGAAGCTGACCTTTCACGGACACGCGACCTTCTCCATCCAGTGCGACGACGGCACCAACCTCGTCATCGATCCCTTCTTCGCCGACAATCCGGCGTGCGATCACGACGGCGGGGAGGTCGAGGCCGATTACATCCTGCTGACGCACGGGCACGGGGACCACGTGGGCGACGCGATACCCCTCGCCGAGCGGACGGGCGCGACGATCGTCGCCTCGTACGAGATCGCGTCCTACTTCGAGGGACGCGGCTTTGCGGCCAGCCCGCAGCACATCGGAGGCGGCGTCCACTACCCGTTCGGGTACGTCAAGATGACCCCGGCGCTTCACGGCGGTAAGGTCGATCTGCCGGACGCGGGTGACTTCACCACGGTCCCGGGGGGCTTCCTCATCAACCTGGCGGGCGGACAGCGCTTCCATCATGCGGGGGACACGGCGCTCATCACCGACATGCAGCTCCTCAAGGGGAAGGTCGACGTGGCCGTGCTCCCGATCGGCGACCGCTTCACGATGGGCCCCGAGGACGCGGTGACCGCCGTCGAGTTCATCGAGCCCAAGGTCGTGATCCCGTGCCACTACGACACGTGGCCTCCCATCGAGCAGGACGCCGATGCCTTCAAGAGGGCGGTGGGCGCGCGCGCCGCAGTCGAGGTGATGGCGCCGGGCTCCACGCTCGAGCTCTGAAGGTCCGGCGTCCTGCGACCGTGACCGACACGCTCCCGGGCGCACCGGCGCCGACCGGAACCCGGAACGACCCGGTGCCGCTGAGCTGGCGCTTGATCCGGAGCGGCCGACTGCCGGGCGCGAGGAACATGGCGATCGATCACGCGCTGGCCGCCGGCCTTGCGCCGGGGTCGGGCGTGCTGCGCCTGTATGGATGGGCCCGTCCCACCGTATCCTTCGGGAGGAACGAGCGGTCGGCAGGGCTGTACTCAGTGCGGGCCGCCCGGGAGCGGGGGATCGACCTCGTGCGGCGCCCGACCGGGGGCCGGGCCGTCCTCCACGACGTCGAGCTGACGTACGCGGTGGTGGCGCCCGCGAGGGCGTTCGGCGGGGCTCGCGCCGCCTACCGCCGGATCAACGCGGCGCTGGCCGGGGCGCTCGGGAGCCTGGGCGCGCCCGTGGAGCTCTCGGCGGATGGGGAAGCGGTGGGGTTGGAGGCCGGGCCGTGCTTTGGCAGGGCGGTGGCGGGGGAGGTCGTCTCGGGTGGACGCAAGCTGGTGGGAAGCGCGCAGGCGCGCATCGGTGGGGCGCTCCTGCAGCACGGCTCGATCCTCGTCGGGGGTGAGCAGGCGCGGCTGGACGGGCTGCGGGGGCAGCCTCGCGAGACGGTCGACTCGATCACCTTGCAGGAGCTCGTCGGTCCCGTGGACGGTGGCGCTCTCGAGCGGGCGGTCGGGCACGCGCTGGAGGCGGGCCTCGGAGGCCGTTGGGCTTCCGGGGAGCTGTTTGCGTCCGAGGTCTCCGAGGCCGAGCGCCTGGAGAGGGAGCGGTACGGACTCGATTCCTGGACATGGAGACGCTGAGGCCCGAGCGGGAGCCGAAGCGGGTGCTCGAAGGAGAGAACGTGACATGAAGAAGCTGCCCCTTCTCGGAATGGTGGCCGCGCTGGGTGCGTGTGGTGGGGACGGTGGACCGGGGGGCGCTTCGAGCGCGCCCTTCTGTCAGGACGTCATGCCGCGCGTGGCTGCGTTCATGGAGCAAGCGCGCGCCGAGCACCCCGCGCCGGAGGACGAGCGCTACGGCGGCACCGTCGTCGTGGGGAGCATCGGGGAGATCGCCGACGGGATGAACTCCGCCGTATCGTCCGACTACTCCTCGACGCAGCACCAGCAGTTCGTCAACCTGATGACGCTCCTGGACTACGACGAGGCCGCCGAGCCGCGGCCCTACCTCGCCGAGTCGATCGAGGTGGCCGAGGACAACCGGTCCGTCACGTTCCGCCTCCGGCGGGACGTGCGCTGGCACGACGGGGAGGTGACGGACGCACACGACGTGGCGTTCACCTACGAAACCGTCACGGACCCGCTCACCGCCTTTCCCAACGCCGCCTTCTGGGACCACTACGTGAAGGGTCCCGAGGGCGTCGAGGTCTTGGACGACTACACGGTCAGGATCCGGATGCAGCCGCACGCGGACTTCCTCGACCCCTTCCGAACGCTCGGCATCCTGCCTCGGCACCTGCTCGCGGACGTGCCGCGCGACCAGCTCAAGCAGCACCCCTACGGTCTCCAGTGTCCCGTCGGCAACGGACCTTTCGTGTTCGTCGCCCACGAGGCGCAGGACCGTTGGGTGTTCGAGGCCAACCCGGCCTTCTCGCCCTCGCTCGGGGGACGCCCGTTCGTGGACCGGTACGTGTACCGGGTCATCCCGGAGCAGACCACGATCCTCACCGAGCTCCTGACCGAGAACATCGACGTCTACATCGGGCCCCGGCCGGACCAGGCGCAAGCGATCCTGGACGCCGACCACCTGGACCTGAAGCGCTATCCGTCGCGCCAGTACGTCTTCGTCGGCTGGAACGCCCGCCGGCCGCAGCTCGCGGATCCGCGGGTCCGCCGGGCGATCACCCTGGGGACGGACCGCGAGGAGATCGTCGACGCCATCCTGCAGGGGTACGGCAAGGTGGCCAACGCGGGCGTGCCCCCCTTCCACTGGGCGTACGACGCCGAGGCGACGGCCTCCGTCGGCCACGATCCGGAGGCGGCGGCTGCTCTGCTCGACTCAGCCGGCTGGATCGACCGGGACGGAGACGGGGTCCGGGAGAACGCCGACGGCGTGCCGCTCTCGATCTCGATCAAGTACAACACCGGCAACCAGCAGCGGCAGGACATCGCGGAGATCATGCAGGCGCAGCTCGTCGGCATCGGCATCGACGTTCGGCCGCAGGTCGTCGAGTGGGCCACCCTCCTGCAGCAGATCAACACGCCCGAGCTCCGGGACTTCGACGGCGTCGTCATGGGGTGGGTCGTGGAGTACAAGCTGGACGACACGGACCTCTTCCACTCCGAGCGGATCGACCAGCCGTACGCCTGGTCGGGGACCCGGAACCCGGAGATCGACCGCCTCCTCGAGGAGCTGAGCCGGGTCGTCGACCGTGATGAGGCTCGCGCCCTGTGGAACGAGTATCAGCGCGTGATCATGGAGGAGCAGCCCTATACCTTCTTCTACTTTCCCGACCGCATGGACGGCGTGAATCGGAGGGTGATGGGCGAGGTCATGGACACGCGCGGAGACTGGCTGAACATCCGGCAGTGGTACCTGGACCCGGCGACCCGCTGAGGAGCGCGGGCGTGTCCGGACGGTGACACCGGTGGATCGCCGAGCGCGAGCTGTGCGCTCCCCCGGGGCCCGACGCCCGTGACCCAGTACGTCCTGCGAAGGCTCCTCGGGTCGGTCCCGCTCGTGCTGGGGATCGCCACGATCATCTTCTTCCTGGTCAACCTGGCGCCGGGTGATCCGACGCTGATGTTCGTCTCGCCGGGGATGACGCAGGACGTCATCGAGCAGATGCGCGCCAACTTCGGGCTCGACCAGCCCGTGCACGTGCGCTACGTGAAGTGGGTGGCGGCGATGGTGACGGGAGATCTCGGCTTCTCGATCTCGCAATCGAGACCGGTGATCGACGTGATCGGGGAGGTGCTTCCCAACACGCTCGTGCTCTCGGCGTGCGCGCTCGCCGTCGCCTTCCTGTTCGGGATCGTGATCGGGACGATCCAGGCCGTGCGGCAGTACTCGCTCATGGACTCGAGCACGAGCGTGGCGCTCCTCTTCTTCTACTCGATGCCGTCGTTCTGGCTCGCCCTGATGCTCATCCTGACGCTGAGCCTGTTCGCCCGAAACGTCTGGGAGTGGCCGATCTACTTTCCGGCCTCGGGGATCACGAGCGTCGACTACGACTTCCTCTCCTTCGGGGCGCAGCTTCGCGACCGCGCCACCCACCTGGTGCTGCCGACGCTCTCGCTGGCCCTGGTGCTCACGGCGGGCATCGCCCGGTACATGCGCGGCAGCATGCTCGAGGTCATACGGCAGGATTTCGTCCGTACGGCTCATGCCAAGGGCCTGCCCGAGCGCGTCGTGGTCTTCAAGCACGCCCTGCGCAACGCGCTGATCCCCATCATCACGCTGCTCGGCCTCTACATCCCGTACCTCTTCAGCGGCACCGTCTTCATCGAGTTCATCTTCGCTTGGCCGGGGATGGGCCGGACGCTCGTCAACGCGATCTTCCAGCGCGACTACCCGCTCGTGATGGCGGGGACCTTCTTCTTCGCCACGATGGTCGTGTTCGCGAACCTGGTCGCGGACGTCCTGTACGCGGTCGTCGACCCGCGCATCCGCTATGAGTGACGGGATCGTGGGCGCTCCGGCGGGGACGTCGCCCGTTCCCCGGCGCCGGCAGCTCGGCGGGCGCCTCCTGTCCGCGGTCCTGCCCGGCGCTCCCCAGCTCGCGGCGGGCCGGTGGGGCGTGGGCGTGATGGCGCTGCTCGCCTGGAGCGGGCTTCTCGCGGTGTGTGTCGCGAGCCCGGATCGCCTGTGGAGCGCGAGGACGGGGTCTTGGGACGAGCGGGTCGCGCTCGCGACCGTCGTGCTGGGGCTCGTGGCGGCGTGGGGCTGGTCGTGGCGTGACGTGGGCTTGCCGGACCGGCCCAAGGTCGTCGGCGTCAGCCAGTGGGACCTCGCGGTGCGCGCCTTCTCGAAGAACCGCACCGCGGTCCTGGGGCTGATCGTCATCGTGGCGCTCTACGCGGTCGCGCTCCTCACACCGCTCATCACGCCCTTCGACCCCAACCTGCAGGGCGATCTGCGCACGGAGAGGTTGATCGGGAGCTCGGGCGCCCATCCCCTGGGCACGGACCACTTCGCCCGCGACATCCTCTCCCGTCTCCTGTACGGCGCGCGGATCTCCCTGACGATCGGGTTCGTCGCGGTCGGGATCAGCGTGACGATCGGTACGCTCGTGGGCGCGATCGCGGGCTTCCTCGGGGGACTGGTCGACGGCGTGGTCATGCGCTTCGTGGACATGGTCATCTCGTTTCCGCGGCTGATCCTGCTCATCACGATCATCGCGATCTTCGAGCCTTCGATCTTCCTCATCGTGGCGGTGCTGGGTCTCACGCTCTGGCCCTCGACCGCGCGCATCGTGCGGGGAGAGGTGCTCAGCTTGCGGGAGCGGGAGTTCGTGCAGGCCGCGGAGGCGCTCGGCTACCCGAAGCGGCGCATCATCCTGCGGCACCTGATCCCCAACGCGCTCGCGCCGGTGATCGTCGCCGCGACGCTGGGGATCGGGAACACGATCGTGCTCGAGGCGGGGCTCTCCTTCCTCGGGCTGGGCGTGCAGCCTCCCACGCCCTCCTGGGGGACGATGGTCGCCGACGGCCGAGACCACCTGCTGAACGCCTGGTGGCTCTCGACCTTCCCCGGCTTGGCCATCGTGTTCACGGTGCTCTCCTTCAACCTGGTCGGCGACGGTCTGCGCGACGCCCTCGACCCGAGGCTGAGAAGTTGAGGGGCCCGCTGCTTTCCGTGCGGAACCTGCGGACGTCCTTCCACACCGACGTGGGAGAAGCGCGGGCCGTGGACGGCGTGTCCTTCGACGTCCACGCGGGGGAGACGCTCGGGATCGTCGGGGAGTCGGGCTGCGGCAAGACGGTGACCTCTCTCTCGATCCTCAGGCTCCTGCCGGAGCCGCCGGCGGAGATCCTGCCGGGAAGCTCGGTCGTATTCGGCGGCGAGGAGCTCACGACCGCGGCGCCCTCCCGGATGCGGGAGCTCCGGGGCAACGAGATCTCGATGATCTTTCAGGAGCCGATGAGCTCGCTGAACCCGGTCTACTCCGTCGGCGACCAGATCTCCGAGGCGGTGCGCCTGCACCGGGGGCTCGGCCGGGGAGCCGCGCGCTCCGAGGCGATCCGGCTCCTCGCGGAGGTCGGCATCCCGGAGCCCTCGCAACGGGTGGACGAGTATCCGCATCAGCTCTCCGGAGGCATGCGGCAGCGCGTCATGATCGCGATGGCGCTCTCCTGCGACCCCAAGCTCCTGATCGCCGACGAGCCGACCACGGCGCTCGACGTCACGATCCAAGCGCAGATCCTCGAGCTGCTCGCGGAGCTGAGGCGGCGCCACGGCATGGCGGTGCTGCTGATCACGCACGACCTCGGCGTGGTGGCCGAGGTCTGTGACCGCGTCGTCGTGATGTACGCCGGCCAGGTGGTCGAGACGGGGAGCGTGCAGGAGATCTTCGCGGACCCCCGTCATCCGTACACGCAGGGCCTGATGGCCTCGCTGCCCTCGGTCGAGAGCCCGGGGCGGAGGCTGACGTCGATCCCGGGCACGGTCCCGAATCCCACGGCGTGGCCGGGCGGGTGTCGCTTCCGCGAGCGATGCGGGCGGGCGCGCCCCGGATGCGCGTCGGAGCAGGAGCTCTTCGCGTTGAACGCCGTCGGCCGGTCGGCTCGCTGCTGGCTGGCGGGCGCCGAGGCGGAGCCCGTGGCATGAGGACCGTCGATCGGTCACGGCCGCCCCTGCTCCGCGTGCGGGGCCTCACGAAGCACTTCCCCATCCGGCGGGGCGCCTTCGGGAGGGTCCGAGGTCACGTGCGGGCGGTCGACGGCGTGGACTTCGAGCTGTGGCGGGGGGAGACCCTCGGCCTCGTGGGGGAGTCGGGGTGCGGAAAGTCGACCACGGGGCGAGCGGTGATGCGGCTCATCGAGCCGACCGCGGGCGAGGTCGAGTTCGACGGCCGGGACGTGCGCGCGCTCGACCGTGCGAGCCTGCGGGCGTTCCGGCGAAGGGCCCAGTTCGTCTTCCAGGATCCGTTCGGCTCGCTCAACCCCCGGATGTCCGTGGGCGCGATGCTGGAGGAGGCGCTGGCCGTGCACGGGCTGGGTGGGTCCGGTCGGCGGGACCGAGCCGTGGAGCTGCTCGAGCGCGTGGGGCTCCGGCCGGAGCACATCGACCGCTATCCCCACGAGTTCAGCGGTGGACAGCGCCAACGCCTCGGGATCGCGCGGGCCCTTTCGGTGGAGCCCGAGTTCCTCGTTCTCGACGAGCCGGTGAGCGCGCTCGACGTGTCCGTTCAGGCGCAGGTCATCAACCTCCTCGAGGACCTGCAGCGCGAGCTCGGGCTGACGTACCTGTTCATCGCGCACGACCTCGCGCTGGTGGAGCACGTCAGCGACCGCGTCGCCGTGATGTACCTGGGCAAGATCGTGGAGCTCGCCGAAGCGGAAGATCTCTACCGAGCGCCGCGCCACCCCTACACCCGAGCCCTCCTGTCGGCGGTGCCCCGACCCGATCCGGCGGGCCGGGAGGCACGCAGGCGGATCGTGCTCGAGGGCGACGTGCCGAGCCCCAGCGATCCGCCATCCGGGTGCGCCTTCCACCCCCGCTGCCCGCACCCGAAGAAAGACGCGGCGTGCTCGGGCGTATCACCCGTCATGGAGGGTGAAGAAGGGGGGCATTCGGCAGCCTGTCACCACCAGTTTGCCACGATGAAATGAGCCCTTGACACCTTCCGGGGGGCGAGGCCATGTTGCGGCGCTCTCGTACCTTGCCCTTCCCCGCCTGGCAGCGAGGAAGGGTTCTGTATCAACGGAAAGAACTTCGGCTGGAGGTTCCCCTTGGCTGTCCAACTGTACGCGGCCCTGCTTCAGATTCCCGGGATGGACGCTCCCGCGCTCACGTGGCAGGAGCAGCTGGCGGTCAACTGGGAAGGCATGGGAGGCATGCGCTATCCTCTGGCCCTCTGCCTGATCCTGGGCGTCGTCGTCATCATCGTGAAGTTCATCTCGCTCACGGCGAAGAGCGCCAAGACGAGGCGGATCCTCAGGGAGGTCGACGAGCTCCTCGTGCAGCAGCGCATCCGCGAGGCGCTCGAGCTCACCCGGGACACCAACGCGCCCGCGGCCAACATCCTCTATGCCGGCCTGGAGCGGCACGAGGAGGGGACCGATCGCGTGATGAAGGCGATCGAGAACCAGGGCCTGATCGAGATGAGCAAGCTCGAGAAGGGCTTGGTCGTGCTCGCCACGCTCACCAACATCGCCCCGCTCCTCGGCTTCCTGGGGACCGTGTGGGGCATGATCCTCGCCTTCCAGTCGATCGAGGCTGCCGGCGAGGTCGAGGCCACGCTCGTCGCGGGCGGCATCAAGGTCGCGCTCCTCAC
>JBFFWJ010000064.1:0-10836 GCA_041570315.1 Longimicrobiales bacterium
CCCCGCCCGCCCGCCCGGCCCCCTGCGGCGCGGAGCTCGTGCGCCGGGAGCCGCGTGCTCCACCCTTGGGTCGGGGCCTCGGCGTTACCCTCCTCGAACGATGCGTTCTGGATCGGGATCTCCTCCCAGCCAGCGCCCTGCCGGACCTCGAGGCTGAGGTCGTCGAAGTCACCGCGCCCGGTACCGAGGAAGAAGAGGCCGAAGGCGATGCGCAGCGCGCTCTCGCTCACCTCCGCGATGATCTCGCCCTCCGTCCACTCGGGCCGTCGGATGGGGCGGTCGGTCATGCTGTCGAAGAACGGAGTGCCCTCCTCCACGTCGACCCGGAGCCACAGGTGGGCCGAGCCGCGGGCGCCCAGGGGGCCGGTGCGCGCGTGTCCCCGCAAGCGGATCGTGCGTCCACGATACGGGCCGGCGTCCACGGTCTGCGTGAGGGAAGCGGGTGTGGTGCTGTCGAAGAGTGGGTTCGGGCGGCCCACACGGACGCTCATGTAGGGCGTGCGGGTCCCGCCCGTTCCGACGCCCTTGTGCTGCCAGGCGACCACGTCGGGCTCGGCGTCCTCCCGTGGCGTCAGGCTCGGGTGGGGCCCCGGCGAACGCTCTCCCTCGCGGTAGATCCGAACCGTAGGCGCGATCGGCGCGACGAGCCGCTCCAGCCGGGACGCGAGGTCGGCGGCGTCGGTCGCGCCCTCCACGCGGCGCATTCCGAGCACCGCGTACCGATCCCAATCGATCGAGGCGGCCTCGTCGCTCGGGTGGAAGTAGCGAAGGTAGCCGTACAGGCGCGCGAAGACGTGGGCGCTCTGGACCGAGGTGTACGGCCCGGCCTCGGCCCGCGAGCACGCGCTCCCGGCGATCAACACGCCGGCCACGACCACGCCCGCCAGCATCTTCGCGGCTCGCGGCGGTCGGGCGGGCCATCGCCCGAAGGATACCTCGAGCAGTTCTCTCACAGTGCGCCTTCGAGGGGGTGCGCAAGGTAGATACGCCGCATCGTCTCGGCGCGCCAGGCGCCAGGGTCACACCCGGACAGCGGGGCCCCCAGAGCCTCCCTCCGGCCCCTCGGAGTCAGCTGCGAGCCCGCAGCAGACGAACGTCGCCGCTCACGGTCTTCAACGACAGCGACCGGCCGCCCGAGCCGATCGTGCCCCGCACATGCGCGCCGAGAAAGCGGCGCCGCTCGCGGTCCACACGCATGTCGAAGTCCGAGTCGATGTCACCCGTGAGCGATTCGAATTCCACGTCCGCATCGATCCCCGACGGAAGACGCAACGTGATGTCACCGGTCACCGTCTTGAAGGACAGCTCCTCCCATTGGGCGCTTCCCATCTCCACGTCGATCGAGCCGGTCACCGTGCTCGCCCAGGCGAGCCCGGTCGTCGAGACCTCCACGTCGCCGGTCACGGTTCGGGCCGTCACCGCCGACTCGACGCCCTCGACGACGACGTCACCGGTCACCGTCGAGCCGACCACCTCGACGCCGGCCGGCAGCCGGACCTCGAAGTGAACGCTCACGCGGACGTTCCGGTCGTCGTCGCGGTCGTCGTCGCGGTCGTCGTCCCGGTTCCCCCTCGACCCGCATCCCTCACGATCCCGACCGTCGTAGACTGCGCACAGCGTGAAGCCGTCGCGGTTCTGCTCGACACGGATTTGGACCCGGTCGAAGTCGCTTTCCCGCCCGCGCTTCTCGGCGATCACCTCGGCCGAGCTGCCGCCCGTGTGCACGATGCGGATGTCTCCGGTGATGTTCTCGATCTCCAGGACGTCCCCCGCATCCATGGGCTCGCTCCACTCGAGCCTGTCCTGAGCAACGAGGCCTGGAGCGCTGCCCGCCAGCAGCAACACGGTCGCGGCCGTCCCGAGACTTCCCCTTCGTCCCATCATCCGTCCCATCATCTTCCCTCGGCTCCCGTCAGACAGTCATTCCCGAATGGCCCCGCCGGAGTCAGCCGGGCCTCCCAACGACCGGACGAGACTCGGGTCAGGAATGTTGCAGCGTGTCCGGGCGTACCCCTGGTCCGACCGGGCTCCCGCGTGGATCGAAGCGTTGAGGACCCCCCTACGCGCCCGCTACACTCCCGGCGCCGCAGATCGAGTCGAGCGTCCCCGAGCGCCGCGCGGCGACCCGTTCGTCGGGGAATCCCGAGGGGCCGCAGACACCGACACCGCCCCGTCCGCAAGGAGGCTGCCGTGCCCAACGCCCTGAATGCCCCCGGGGGCCCGCTCGTGGTCATCGACGACGCCCTGATCAGCGAGGGCATCGGCGCCTCGCGCCGGAGCGAGCGACGACGGATCATCCTTCCGCTCCATACGCGGTCGGCGGAGGCGTGCCAGCGAATGCTGAACGTCGTTCAGCCGGGGAGCTACATCCGGCCGCACCGCCATGCGGATCCGCCCAAGTCCGAGACGGTGGTCGTGCTGCGCGGCGCCCTGACCTACGTGGCGTTCCACCCGGACGGGTCGCTCGATCGACGGGTCGAGCTGGCAGCGGGGTCCGCCAGGGTCGGCGTCGACACGCGTCCCGGTGTCTACCACACCTTCTTCGCGACCGAGCCGGACACGGTGGTCTTCGAGGCCAAGACCGGCCCCTACGTCGAGGCCGAGGACAAGGAGTTCGCGACGTGGGCGCCCGCGGAGGGCTCTCCCGAGGCCGACGCCTACCTGAAGCGGCTGTCCGGGGGAGCCGGCCCGTCCGTGGGCGGCGTGTGACGCTGGCGGTCGGGCGGGTGACGCCGGCGATCGGCCGGGGTCAGGCCGGCGCAGGAGGCCCCGCCTCTTCGTGCTCGGCGGGGGCGACGCCCGTCCGTAGCACCTGGGCGAGGACCACCGCCCCCGCGGCGGACGGCACCCAGATGAGGAAGAAGCGCTGGGCGAGCGTGAAGGGGCCGAGCAGGCTGAGGGGAAGCAGGCTCGACATGATCGCGCCGGTGCTGAGCTCGGCGAGGCCGCTCCCGCCCGGGGTGGGAATGATGAACGTCACCAGGTGGACCAGGACCTGGGCGCCGATCACGGTCAGGAAAGGTGCCTCGACGCCGAGGCCCCGCACCACGAGGTAGCCGAGGAAGAACTTGTTGGTGTAGAGAATGGCCGTGAGCACGAAGCTCGCGACGGGCAGCCAGGGGGCCACCCGGATGAACTCCATGCAGGCCTCCCGGTACTTCTCGACGCTTCCGACCAGGACCCGTCCTCCCCGGGCGAGCCCGACCGCCCATGCCGTCGGGCGCGACTCGAGTCGGCGCACCAGCGGCGTCAGGGCCCGCGCGATGAGGTCGGGGCGGACGAGAGCGGTCAGGATGAACGCGAAGGCGAGGGCGAACGATCCGAAGCCCCACGTGAGCAGCAGCTGGGCCGTGCCGGCCGAGTAGTAGCTCCGGAGCAGCCAAGCCGTCACCCCGCCGGCGACGAGGAAGAACAGGAGCGTGGAGAAGAGGTTGATCATCAGGAAGGAGAGGGCAGAGGGGACGGGAATCCCCTCCTTCCACAGGACGAAGAGCTGAGCCGGCCCGCCCCCGGTCTGGGACGGCGTCACCGCTCCGGTGAAGCGCGTGGCGAGATCCGCCTTGATGGGCACCCACAGCGAGATACCCGGCTTGATGCGCACGAGAAAGATCTGGTAGCGGATCGCGCCGATGAGCAGGTCCGCGAGCATGGCGGCCAGCGCGAGGCCGAAGAAGTCGGCGCTGAGGGCGGGCACGGCGAGGTCGTCGCGGTTGGTGACGACGAAGAGCGCCGTGAGGCCGGCCAGCGTCAGGACGACGAACACGGTGACACCGCGAATCAGCTTGCGCTTGTCGAGCTGCGGGGGTGGGGCCTGGCCGTTCGGCATCGACGAATCTCCGATTGCTGCCGCAAACGTGCGGGGTGATGTCCCGTCCGCCCATACGTAAGCCTACGTAGCCCCGCGCCACGCCGGCAGCGAGCCGCCGGAGGCCGGGCGGCAAGAACGCACGAGGGCGGGTCGACGGCAAGGCGGCACGGCGCCGCCCCCTCAGCCGCCGACCCGGAAGATGTGGACGTTCTCGAGCCCGGGGCTCGACCACTCCGGGTACTTCGAGCGGAAGCTTTCGTGAACGGCGGCCCGCGTCTCGGGGTCGGTCACGTGGCTCACGGTCCGATCGAAGAGCCGGTCCCCGATCTTCAGGCGCACCCTCGGATCGCGCAGGACGTGTCGGTTCCAGGCGCGGCCGTCGGGGAACGCGCCGCCACCGTAGTACGCGGAGAAGAGGTAGAGGTCGCCTCCGTGGAGGGCGCAGTACGTGGTGATGGAGTGCGGAACCAGGTACGGCGTCCGGGTCTGGACGTGGATTTCCCGATGGCTCCCGGTGAACGACCAGTCGGTGACGGGCTCGGTGACCCGCTCGCCGCGGAGCCACAGCCCCGGTCTCTGGTCACGGGGCTCGAGGCCGACCATGCGAAGGGCACCGAGGCCGCCGGCGACGACCGCGATCAGGATCGTCACGACCGTCTTCGAGGCTCTTTTCATTCGGGATCGCAGGGGGTTCGGCCGCCCGCCGTCCACCCGGGGCGGGCTCGTCGACTCGACTGGCACGGACCATCCGCTGGCGCACCTCGCTCGTCAAGGCCCGGGGAGGCATCATAGTGCGGTGCCGAACGCCGAGCGGGAGACGACGAGCCGCCGTGGATTCCAACCCCGACTGCGCCCGATTGCGGGCGCCGGAGGACGCATGGACCGCAGGACCTTCCTCCATGACCTGAGCCGCCACGCCTTCCTCTGCGCCGGCATCCCGAACGCGTGGCGTGTCAGGCATCGCCCGTGGTTCCAGGACGACCCCTTCACGCTCGGCGTCGCGAGCGGCGACCCCACCCCCGACCGATGCGTGATCTGGACGCGGCTGGCGCCACGCCCCCTCGAGCCGGAGTCGGGCGTGACGAGCGGTCGCACCGTGGTGCAGTGGGAGGTTGCGCACGACGGGGGGTTCGCGAGGATCGCACGGAGCGGACGCCATACCGCAGCCCCCGAGCTGGGGTACTCCGTCCACGTCGACGTGGACGGCCTGGATCCCGACCGCTGGTACTACTACCGCTTCATGACGGGCGATGCGGTCAGCCCCGTCGGCATGCTGCGCACGACGCCCCCGGTCGGCCAGGCGTCACGGCTGGACTTCGCCTTCGCGTCGTGCCAGCACTGGGAGGACGGCTACTTCACGGCGTATCGGCACCTCGCCACCGAGGACCGGCTCGACCTCGTCGCCCATCTGGGCGACTACATCTACGAGTACGCCAGCAACGAGAGGGTGCGCGCCCATCACGGCTCCGAGATCCTCACGCTCGACGACTATCGGCGGCGGTACGCCCAATACAAGACCGATCCGCTGCTCCAGGGCGCCCACGCACGCTGCCCCTGGCTCGTCACGTGGGACGACCACGAGGTGGACAACAACTACGCGGGCCTCGCGGGCGAGAACCGGATCGAGTCGGTGGAGCAGATGCGCAACCGCCGCGCCGCCGGCTACCAGGCGTGGTGGGAGAACCAGCCCGTGCGCGTGCCGCGGGCCCAGTCCTGGGCCGACCTGACGATCCGCCGCTCGACGCACTGGGGAGCCCTCGCCCGGATCTGGGTGCTCGACACCCGCCAATACCGCAGCGACCAGGCCTGTGGTGACGGCACGCGCGCCGTGCCGTGCGAGGATTGGGGCGATCCCCGCCGGACGCTGTTGGGGGAGGAGCAGGAGCGCTGGCTCGTCAACGGGCTGGGGGCGTCGAGCGCTCGCTGGCAGGTCCTGGCGCAGCAGGTGATGATGGGCGCGTTCGACCGGGAGCCGGGCCCGGAGGTGCGGACGCACATGGATCAGTGGGGAGGGTACCCGGTCGCGCGGGACCGGCTCCTGCGCTCGATCGCGGAGCGGGCGCCGAACCGGACGGTGGTCCTGACCGGCGACATCCACAGCAACTGGGTGCACGAGCTGCACGACGGCTTCGAGCGTCCCGACCGGCCCGTCGTGGCGGCGGAGTTCGTCGGCACGTCGATCAGCTCGGGCGGTGACGGAAGCGAGGAGACCATGGACGACGCCCAGATGCGGGAAAATCCGCACTTCAAGTGGCACAACCGCCGGCGGGGCTACGCGTACTGCAGCGTGGATCCCGACGCGTGGAGCACCGAGTACCGGGTCGTGCCCTTCGTGAGCCGCGAGGGCGCAGGCCTGGAGACCGCGAGCCGATGGAGGATGGACCGGGGGCGTGCCGGCGTCCAACGTGTCGGCTGAGACTCCCTTGGTGCTCCGGCGGCCCGTCCCCGCCTGACGCGGTGGCTCGCGACGGCGACAGGAGGTAGCTCCTTGAACGATCCCGTACCCGGCCGAGTCTCCGCGGCCCTGGCTCGGGCGCGCGCCCCGGCGCGGCTGGCCTACCTCGCCATCCTCCTTCTCGCAACGCTCAGCGCGCTTCGGCTGGACCTCGATCCCGCCGCGATCGCCGACCGGCTGCGTCGCGCGTTGCACCCGGAGCCGTCGGGGAGCGACATCGTCGACGGGGCGCGCAACGTCGTCCTCTTCGCCGGATGGGGCCTGGTCTGGATGGTCACGGCGGCTCCCGGGCGAGCGCGGCGCGCGCTCGTCGAGGCGGTGGTGACGGGTGGCGCGCTCAGCCTCCTCGTCGAGGGGTGTCAGCTCCTGTCGGACACGCGCACACCCAGCCTGCTCGACCTGGCGACGAACACCGGGGGCTCGCTCCTCGGCGCGCTTCTCCTGGCGGCAGGGGTGATCGCCGTTGCCGGCCTGGGTGGCGCGCGCTCCTTCGTGGGTCTCCCGACCGCGATCTTCGCGACCTCCTATGCGATCGCGGTATCGGCCGATGCCTTCGTGCCGCTCTTTCGCCAGGAGCTGCAGATCGGCGTGGCGGGCGGTCCCTCGGATCGCATCGGCACCGTGCTCTCCGCTTTTCGTTGGGACACGGTCGCTGACCCGCCGGTCGCGGACTTCCTCCTCTTCCTCCCCGCCGGGGCGCTGGCGGTCGCGGCGCTGCGTGAGCACGGACATCCGTACACGCTGTCGGCACTCCTGGTCGTGGCGGGCGGGGTGGTGGCGATGTCCGGGCTCGAGGTGCTCCACGGGGCTCTGGGGATCGCGATTCACGGCGGCGCGCTCTGGGTCCACGTAGCGGCGGTGTCCGCCGGGGCGCTGGCCGCTGCCCGCTGGCTGCCGGGCTTCACGCGCGCGGCGCGGGGCGCGAGGCGCGCGCGCCACGTGACGTCGGCGTACGCAGGGGTCCTGGCGCTGTGGGCCCTCCGCCCCTACGCGCCCGAGCTCGGGGTCGATGCCTTGCTGGACAAGCTCACCTCCCCGTGGTGGGTGCCGCTGCGGAGTCTCGGGATGACGCGCACGATGTTCAGCGTCGTCGACGTCTTCGGGGGCTTCTTCCTCTACCTGCCCCTGGGTGCGATGCTCGCGGTCTGGCCCCTGCGGGCGCGCGGCCTGCTGGGGTGGTGTCTGCCGGCCGTGTACCTGGCCGTGGTCACCGAGCTGGCCCAGATCTTCGTCCGGTCGCGCATGCTCGACGTCACCGACCTCCTGGTCCAGGCCGCCGGAGCCGCCGTGGGTTGGGTCGTCGTCCGGCGTGCGGGGCTGCCCGTGCGAGGTGTCCAGCTGGACTAGCGGCCTGTAACGGATGAACGATTGGCATGGATCGAGCTTCGCTCGATCCGTCGCGGCGGGCCCGGCGGCTCGGTGCGCCGGTGGGCCGCTCGGTTCGGGCGGCGCTGCGTCCGCCGCTCAGGCGAACAGGCGGCGCAGCAGCGTGTTCAGGAAGACCCCCTGGGGGTCGCGCTGACGCCGCGCGGCGACGAAATCCCCGTGGCGCGGATACATCGCCTCGACGTCGGACCGGGTGAGGTTGAAGTGCTTGCCCCAGTGGGGCCTCCCCCCGAGCTCGCGCATGAGCGGCTCGAAGCGCTCGAAGACCTCCGTCGCGTTGACCAGGGTCCCGACGCCGATGTAGGCGACGTCCCCTTTGTTGGCGGGGCTGATCAGGTCCTGGTCGCCCCTGACGAAGCGCACCTCGGTAGGCAGGGTGAGGTGCTCGTCACCCTCGTCGAGGAGGAGCTTGAGCTGCTCGATCGCGGGCTTCGTGTGCTCCAGGGGGATGGCGTACTCGCACTCGCGGTGGAACACCGGGAGCAAGGGGAGCGTGAGCATGTCCTCGTACCCGCCGCTCCTGTGGAGCACGCGCGTGTAGCCCGACCCGCGCTTGAAGAGAACGGGGAGCAGCGCCTTTCCGATCTCCAGGGCGTCGGCGGGCAGCGGTCCCGAGTAGCGCCTCTTGAAGGGCCAGAACCACCGCCGCGGGCGCCGGAGCGCGTCGCCCAGATCGTCCGCCTGGGCCAGGATCCCCCTGGGCGACGCCGGCGCGTCGTTCTTGGTGACGACGAGCGCCATATCCCGGGGGATCAGGGGCAGGGAAGGCCACCAGATCAGGACGCGCTGGTTTTCCTGGGTCAGCGTATCGACGTCGTCGAGGGCGCGCGCCAGGTCGCAGACGTAGACGTTGTAGTCCACGTCGTAGTAGTCGACGCAGTCGAGGGTCATCTGAGTGACCACGCCCAGGGTCCCCAGCGACACCCGGGCCGCGCCCAGCAGGGTGGGATCCAACCCGTCGATGACCTCGACGTCGCCCCTGCCGTCGACGATGCGCATGCCGGTCACGCCGGTCGCCATCGCCCCCAGGCCGACACCGGTCCCGTGCGTGCCCGTCAGGACGGCGCCTGCGATCGACTGCTCGGTGACCGAGCCGATGTTCTTCAGGGCGAGTCCCTGCGACTTGAGCGCCGGAATGAGGTCCTTCAAGCGCGTCCCGGCGTGAACCGTGACGCTGTGCCCGTTGCGCGAGACGATCCCGGAGAGCCCGTCGAGGCTCAACAGGACGTCGTTCGTCGAGATGATCTGCGAGAACGAGTGGCCCGCCCCCTTCGTGCGCACCACCTTGCCGTCTCGTGCCGCGGCCCGGACGATGTCCTGGACCTCCGCTTCGCTCTCGGGGCGGAGGTAGCGGTCGGCCCGGAAGTGGACGGTCTTGGACCAGTTCCAGAACCCGAATGGGTCGAGCGCCACGCTTTCCTCCTTGCTCCGGAGACGGGCCACGCCGTCGGTGTGGACACCCTGCCATGCCGACGCGTGGCGCAGCACCCCTCATGCGCTTCGGGCCGGACATGGCGCGCGGGGGGGGGAGCGCGGCTCGACCCGGACTCCGAGAGAATACCCGAGGCCCGAGAGGCTCCGCAAGCGAGCCCGGGCGAGCGGCCGAAGGGGCCGCGCCATTCTGCGAGCTTCGCGCCCGCGTGAGGATCGCGGCCCACTCTGGCTGGACCGGGCGCGTTCCCTAGCGCTAGACTTCGGGATGCGCCGACCCGCTTCCCTCGTCTTTCTCCTCGCGCTCGCTCTCCCGTACGCTCGCGCGCCGCTCTGCGAGCTCGGCTCGCGTGGCCACGAGGAGCACGCCGAGATGGACCACCATGAGGCCGGTCTCGTGCTCATCGGTCCCGTGCTCACGGGCGTGGCGGACGGCGCTCCGGACTGCCACGTCGTGATGGGCTGCCGGGTCGGCGCGGAGCTCGTCGTCGGGCTGATCGCGGCTGCCGCAGCGCCCGCTCCCGGCCTTCGCGGCGCGTCGGCCGAAGCCGGGCAGGGGTGGCTCGAAGTCCTCATGCCCCCCGAGCTCCCCCCTCCCCGCACGATCTGACCGTTCTCCTTCCAGGCTGCGGGTCTGAGGCTCGCGGTCGACCGTCCCAAACGTTCAGATCGGAATCCACTCATGTCCGGCCATCGAGCGATCCGTCTCCCTCGGGGAGGTGCGGGCCCGTTGCTGCTGGCGCTTGCGGCGTGCGCGACGCCCCAGCGCCACGACGTGGCCCCGCTTTCGGCACCGTACAACTTCACGTTCTACGACACGTACCAGGAGGCGGCCCGGTCCTTCTACGCGGCCCACTACGCGCACTTCGGCGCGTACGAGCTCCTCATGCGGCCGGGCCCAGACCTCGGCGACCGCATGGAGCGCTTCGAGGCCCGTGTCCGGGACTACGTCGTGGACCCACCTCAGTTCGAGCCGCCGGCCGACATCGTCGCGCCCTCGTGGAGCCGAATGGCCTTCGGCACGGGGCAGGCGATGCACTGGACGCACATGCTCCACGCCCAGCTCTACGACATCCTCTCCGACGACCGCGTCGTCGACAAGCGGAGCGCGGGCGAGGGAGCGATCGCCTACTACCTGAGCGAGCCGGACGCGGCGTTCTCCACGCGCGGGTACGGTCACCGATGGATGGAGGGGGGAGGAGAGTGGGTGGCGGCCTTCCGCGACCGCTTTCCCGAGGTGAACGGCATACTGTGGGCGTACCACTGGCATCACGCCGCCGTCTACGAGGCGCTCATGGAGCCCGACCCCGCGGGCCGGCGTGCCGAGCTGGACCGGGTCATCCGCGTCTTCGCGGACTCGGTGCTCGCAGATCTGCCCCGGACGATGCCCCTCACGGGCGAGGTGGCGCCGAGGTTTTCGAGGATGTTCCCCGCGGCGGCGCACATCTTCGACAACCTCCACATGATGCACGACATCGTGAACGACGTCATGGCGCAGCCCGGGTACGATCAGCCGGACAAGGCGGCCGAGATCGAGCGCATGCTGCGCCTGCAGACCTACGAGGGTCAGGACGACGTGGAGGCTCCGCCCATGCCGATGCACGACGGACACATGATGAGCCCGGGCGGCATGAGGGTGCCGACGCGGCTGCCCGACGGAGATTGGCTTCCGCAGGGCCATCCCGAGGCCCGCATGGCGTCGATGCAGGAGCTCATGCAGCCCCTCGCGCCCGTGCGCTCGCCAGCCGGAGGCGCC
>JBFFWJ010000065.1:0-10774 GCA_041570315.1 Longimicrobiales bacterium
CCTCGATGTCCCACCCGGCCGCCCGCAGCCCCGCGACCATGCGGGCATCGTACAGGTACCCGCCGGTGCGCTGGTCGAGCGGGCCGGGGACCGCGACGTGCAGGCCGGCTGGCGTCACGGGCTTCCTTCGTAGCTTCCCCAGGCGACGTGGGACTCGTTCAGCGTCACGCAGATCGAGCTCACGCCGCGGGCGCCCTCGCCGAGCTCACCGGCGCGCAGCGCGCGGGCCAGCCGCTCGTGGATCTCCCGGGCGAGGAACTCGGTGGTCGTGTTCCTGCCCGCGAAGGCCGGCTCGTCGTCGAGGTTGCGGTAGTTCATCTCGTCGAGGACCTCTCGCAGCTTGCCGCCGGCCAGGGCGATGTCGACCACCAGGCCGTCGTCGTCCAGCTCGGGCCGCCGGAACGTCGCATCGACGACGTAGGTCGCGCCGTGCAGCCGCTGGGCCGGCCCGAAGATCTCCCCCGTGAAGCTGTGGGCGATCATGAAGTGGTCTCGGACGTTCAGGCTGTACATGGCTCAAGCTCCCGGCGGAGTGTCGTCGTGGCGGTAGCGGATGCGATGGCAGAGCGTCCCGGACGGAGTCCGGCTCAGCGACCGCATGACCGCAGGCAGATCCTCGAAGTCGCTTTCGCCGCTGACGAGGACGTCGAGGCGAGGATCGTTCAGCAGCGCCAGCGCTACACCCATGCGGCGGCGGTGGCTCCATCGGGGGGCGCGATGGGGTGGGATCCGACCGACCTGGCTGCTGCGGAGCGTCAGGCGGCGGGCGTGGAACGCCTCGCCGAGCGGCAGCGGCACGGGCCGGTCCCCGAACCAGCTCAGCTCGAGGATCGTGGCCTCCGTCCCCGCGGCCTCGAGCGCCGTGCGGAGCCCGTCCGGGTGTCCGCTCGCGTGGATCACGAGATCCGCCTCCCGGCCGGCCGGCTCCTCGTCGGTGAAGGCCACGCCCAGGGCGCCGGCCGCCTCCGCGCGGCCAGGATCGACGTCGTAGGCGATCACCTCCGTGCCCGGGATCCGGGCGCACAGCCATGCGGTGAGCAGCCCCACCACGCCCGCGCCGACGACCACGACGCGGTCTCCGGGACCGGGCGCGCCGTCCCACACCGCGTTCAGCGCCGTCTCCGTGTTCGCGGCCAGGACGGCGCGCCGGGGCGGCACGCCCTCGGGAAGCGCGGTGACGGCGGACTCGGGCACCGCGTACAGCGTCTGGTGCGGGTAGAGGCAGAACACGGCCCTGCCGATCAGGTCGGCGGGCCCCTCGAGCACCTCCCCGACGCTGCTGTAGCCGTACTTCACCGGTCCGGGGAAGTCACCCTGCTGAAAGGGCGCGCGCATCGCGCCGTGCTGGGAGACGGGCACGCGCCCCTCGAAGACGAGCGACTCCGTTCCGCGGCTGATCCCGCTGTAGAGCGCGCGGACGAGCACCTCGTCCTCTTGCCTCGGACCGAGCCGAGTGGCGAGGATCTCCCCTTGTCCGGGCGATCGGATCCAGAACTGTCGGGCGATCTCGGTGCTCACGCCATTCCTTTCCACTTCCGTTCGGTCGGGTGTCGCGCTCGACCTCGGCGCGGCCCTCGTGCCCACCGCGCTCGTGGGGGGTGCAACCTGGCTCCTCCTCGGCCGACCGGCCAGCTATCTGCTCGTGACGCTCGCCCTGTACGTCGGTGTGGCCGCCCTGCTGGCGACCAGCGCGCCGGGGGATCTGCCGGGTCCGGGGCTCGGCGCGGCCAACCGCGTCACCCTCGCGCGGGCGGCCCTCGCGATCCCGCTGGCGGCCCTGTGCGTCCCGCCGGCCGCGCTGCGAGCTACGGGCGCGTGGTGGGTGATCGGCGTCGCGACCGTCGTCATGATCCTCGACGGCCTGGACGGACGGGTCGCCCGCAGGACGGGCACCGGGACCGCGTTCGGCGCGCGCTTCGACATGGAGCTGGACGCCGCGCTGATCCTGGCGCTGTCGGTTCTCGTGTGGTCGAGCGGACGGGCGGGGCCCTGGGTTCTCCTCATCGGCCTGATGCGCTACGGCTTCCTCGCAGCCGCGCTGGTCCGGCCCGCGCTCGGGGCGGAGCTTCCCGACAGCTTCCGGCGCAAGGTCGTGTGCGTCGTGCAGGGCGTGGTGCTGCTCGTGGCGCTCGGGCCGATCATCCCGCCCGCGATGGCGACCGCCGTGCTGGCCGCGGGATTGGCCGCGCTCGCGTACTCGTTCGCCGTCGACGTGCGGTGGCTGCTGCGGGCCGCCGGCCCCTGAGCCCTCCCTCGCGTTCCCGCGGCAGCGAGCGGAGCTCCGGGCCGGCGCGCTGATCCGTTCGCCGCGCCGCGCCCGGGGCGCTCGCCCGCGAGGCATGTCGAGACGTCTCGAGCGGCGCGCTCCCCTCCCTTGCACGTGTTGGATGATTGTTTATGTTTTTCTATACAAGCCATAAACAAGGAGGGTGACGGTGATGAAGTCGAAGATCGATCCGGTGCCGACCGAGCGTGTCGCCTTTGCCTCGTTGATCTCGGCCGCCTACGCGAGCGCGGGCGTCGCGCTGCTCTTCCTCGTCCTCGACGCCGCTCGGGGCAACCCGCTGTTCACGCCCTCGCTGTTGGGAAGCGTCGTGCTGCTCGGAGAGGCGCCGTCGGCGGCGAGTCCGGTGCGTCTCGACATGGTCGCCCTCTACAGCCTGGTCCATCTCGGCGCCTTCGCCCTCCTGGGCACGGGCGCCGCCCTGCTGCATGCCCGACGGAGCGTGCTCCGCAGTCATCCGGTGCTCCTGGCGGCGCTGCTCTTCGCGGCGCTCGGCGCGGGAGCGGCCGTGGTCGACTCGCTCCTCTTTCCCGGCCTGATCGGAGCCATCGGCACGATCCCGGCATCGGCGGCGAACGCGCTCTCGTCCGGAATCATGACGTGGTTGATCCACCGCTCGATCGCCGGGGAGGAAGGCCTCGCCGAGTCGCCGATCGCGATTCGGAGCAGGCGGCCGCCCCCGGCGTGAGGCGGGGCACACGCGCCCCCGCCGCGGGGCGCCGGAGCGGGCGCGGCTTCGGCGACGGTGGACGATGGTGAGCGTCGGGACCGTGCACCTGGTGGCGACGGTCTTCATGGCGGGGGTCGTCGTGTTCGTCCAGGTCGTTCACTATCCGCTCATGGCCCGCGTCGGCCCGGCCGAGTTCGCGGTCTACGAAGCGGAGCACGCGGCGCGGACGGGGCGGGTGGTGATCCCCGCGATGCTGATCGAGCTGGGGGCCGCGCTCTGGCTCGCGGCCCGCCCCGCCGGTGCGGCTCACGCTTCGCTCCCCTGGGTGGGCCTGGTCCTGCTCTTGATCGTCTGGCTGTCCACGTTCCTGCTCCAGGTGCCCGCGCACGCCCGGCTCACGGCAGGCTTCGACGAGGCGGCGCATCGACGTCTCGTCGGAACGAACTGGATTCGCACCGCGGCTTGGCTGATGCGCGTTCCCGTCGCCGTCCTCTTGGCCCCGTGACGCCGGCCCCGGCGGCCGGGCGCCACCCCGAGGGCGAGTCCAGGACGTGCGCGGTGTGCGGACGCGCGATGGAGCCTCGCGCGCGCTGGGCCGACTGCCGGGACGGCGTGCGCCACTGCAGCAGGCGCTGTCGCCGACGGCGTGGCCTGACCTCGGTGGACCGGGCGTTGGAGGAGTGGACGGTGACCCTCCTCGAGCGGCGCAGCGCGAGGTCTTCCGTCTGCCCGTCGGAGGTGGCACGAGAGGTGCGCCCGGATCGGCGGCGCGCCCTCATGGAGCGCGCTCGCGAGGCCGCCGCCCGGTGAGCCGCGCGCGCCACCTGCTCGTCCTCGGCGATCAGCTCACGCGCGGGGTCGGACCGCTCGCCGCTTCCACCCCCGACACGGCTCGGGTCGTGATGATCGAGTCGGACGCGCTCGCCCGGCGGCTTCCCCACCACAAGCAGAAGCTCGTCCTGTTCCTCTCGGCGATGCGGCACCACGCTCAGGCTCTCCGGGACGATGGGTTCGAGGTGGACTACTATCGGGAGGAGAGCTTCGCCTCGGGTCTGACCCGGCACCTCGCCGCCCACCCCGGCGTGACGCTGGAGACGATGGCGCCGTCCGACTGGGGGTGCGCCGATGCGTTGCGCGTAGCCGCGGAGCGTGCGGGCGGGCGACTCGTCGTCCATCCGAACGAGCTGTGGCTGACGCCCGACGAGGAGTTCGACGAGTGGGCGCTCGGGCGCAAGTCGCTGCGTCTCGAGCACTTCTACCGTGAGGTGCGCAGGAGGACGGGCTGGCTGATGGACGACGGCGCGCCCGCCGGCGGCCGCTGGAACTTCGACGCGGACAACCGGAAGACGCCGGACGCGGGCCATGCGTTTCCGCCCGCCCCGAGGTTCGAACCGGACGATACCACGCGCACCGTGATGCGGGAGGTCGAAGAGCGCTACCCCGATCACTTCGGATCCGTGGACCCCTTCGGCTGGCCGGTGACCCGCGCGCAGGCGCTGGAGGCGCTGGAGGACTTCCTGCGCCACCGGCTGGCCTCCTTCGGACCCTACGAAGACGCGATGGTGGCCGGCGAGCCGACCCTCTATCACAGCCTGCTCAGTCCGGCGCTCAACCTGGGGCTCCTGCACCCCCGCGAGGTGTGCGAGCGCGCGCTGGCGCATGCGGCCGAGCCGTCCCACGGGGTGCCGCTGCAGTCCATCGAGGGCTTCCTCCGGCAGATCGCCGGGTGGCGGGAGTTCGTGCACCATGTGTATCGCCGCGGGATGCCCGGGCTCCGGACGGCGAACGGCCTGGAGCACGACGGGCGGCTGCCCGACCTGTACTGGGGCGCCGGCACCCGGATGCGCTGTCTCGCCGAGACGGTGCGACAGCTCGGGGAGACGGGGCACGCGCACCACATTCAGCGCCTGATGGTGCTCGGAAACTTCGCGCTCATCGCCCGCGTCGATCCCCGGGAGCTGAACGACTGGTTCCTGGCGTGCTACGTGGACGCTCTGGATTGGGTGGTCACGCCCAACGTGATGGGGATGAGTCAGTACGCCGATCTGGGGACCTTCACGAGCAAGCCCTACGCGGCGAGCGGCAAGTACGTCGACCGCATGAGCGACTACTGCGCGGGGTGCGCCTACGATCCGGCCAAGACGACCGGACATGACGCCTGCCCGCTCAACAGCCTCTACTGGGACTTCCTCGACCACCACGCGAAGCGCCTGGGGGGCAACCCGCGCATGGCGCTCGTCCTGAAGAGCTGGGAGCGCCGCGACCCCGAGTCCAAGGCCGCGATTCTGGAGCGCGCGTCCGACGTCCGCGGGCTGCTGCGGGAGGGGGCGCTCTAGGGGACCCGAGAACGCGCTCGAGACCGCGCCGACCGGCCTTGCCGGTCCTCCGCGGCCCGCGCTACGATCGGCCCGTGCCGTCGGATCGGCCGGGGAGGCCTCGGTGGCGCCTGACGGACGTCACCCCCACAGGAGGGCCCACCGTGTGGCTTCGCGCCGTACTGCTCGGTCTCGCGCTCTGGTCGGTCGGCGCGGGCAGCGCCCGTCGAGCCCACGCGCAGGCGCCGGGCTCGCCGGCACGCGACTACGATGCGGAGATCGAGGCGGAGATCCGCGCCGCTCGCGCCGCCGCCGGCTCCGAGCACCTCGGCACGCTGACCACCCTGTGTCTCGTCCCCCGAAGCGGTACGCTCAATACGAGCGACGAGCGGCCGCGGTACGTGCGTGATGCGTCGGCGATCCCGCCGCGCGATCAGTGGTTCGCCGAGTCCGCCCGCGTCTTCGACGAGCTGTACTTCGTCGGCGGAAGCCAGCACTCGTCGTGGGCGCTGGTGACCGGCGAGGGGATCATCATCATCGACACGATCTACCCGTACAACTCCGAGGAGCTGATCGTCGGAGGCCTCGAGCGACTCGGTCTGGACCCGGCCGACATCCGCTACGTGATCATCTCCCATGCGCACGGCGACCATATCGGGGGGGCGCAGATGCTGCAGGAGCGCTACGGGGCTCGCGTGGTCATGGGCAGCGCCGACTGGGACCTGGTGGAACGGTATCCGAACCGCTACGCCACCATGGCGCCCGCGCGGGACATCGTCGCCTCCGACGGAATGCAGATCAGGCTGGGTGGCGCCGGCGTAACCCTCTGGGAGACCCCCGGTCACACCGGCGGCACCCTGTCCTACACCTTCACGGTGCACGACGCGGGGCGGCCGGTCACCGTCGCCTACTCCGGCGGCACGGCCTTCAACTTCCCCAACAGCACGCCGGATCCGGGCATCCGCAACTTCCAGACCTACATCGAGTCGCAGCGCCACATCGAGGAGCGCGCGGCCGAGGCCGGTGCGACCGTGCTCCTCTCCAACCACCCCCTCTTCGACCGTGCTCTCGACAGGAACCGGATGCTGGCCGGCCGGGGCGACGGCCCGCACCCGTACGAGATCGGCCAGGACATGGTGCAGCGCTACTTCCAGGTGATGCAGCACTGCGCACGGGCGGCGCAGCTCAGGCTCGAGAAGCGCGCGGCAGTCGTCAGCCGGCCGTCGCGGCCCACCCCGGGCGCGCGACTCGATGCGCCAGTGGGCCAGCGGATCGGCTGCGGACCTCTACGGTCCTCGAGCTGCCTCAGCGCCGCCCGTGATCGTCGCCTCGTCCTTGTCTGCTTCGTCCGCTGCGGCCTCGGGGACACGATGGAGCAGAACGACATCGACCGGGGCACCTTGATCGTGGAGGTGGGCTTCGCCCCGCGGAAGCCCGCCGAGTTCGTGATCGTCCGCGTCCAGCAGATTGCTGGTCAGAGCCAAAGAGGAGCGAAGCGATGGCGGCACCGCTCTTCCCGGCCAACAGCCACCGCCACGATCCGTATCTGACGTTCGAGTTCCCGGTGCTGATCGACTGAACTCTCCGTCGACGCCCGGGCTGCCTGGAGTGACGCGAGCTCGTTACCGTCGACCACGAGCCTTCGAGGGAAGCGAAGCCCCCGCCCGGTCGCGGAGACCGGACGGGGGTGAAGGGGGGCTCGGTCGGTCCACCTCGATGGACACAGACGCTCACGGGCGCGTCAGCGAGCGGGCCCCTACCTGCAGTCGGCGCTGAAATTCACGTTGGCTACCGTGACCTCACCGTTGGCGTTCACCGTGAAGTGGCCGTTGACGTGGATGAGGAAGTTGTTGCCCTCGCCCTGGCCGATGATGCGGAAGTTGTTCACGAAGCTGTCCGTTACGGGGACGCCGCTGATCGTGAACATGGACGTGCTCCCCGTGCTCCCCGTCCCCTGGTAGCTGTCGCCGGACGCCAGGCCGACGCCGCTCACCCCCTGTGGGTTGCTTTCCGTCTTCACGTGGAAGCCGCCCGCCTGATCCTCGGTGAAGTGGAAGAGGTTCATCAGGCTGCCGTCGAGAAGCACGACCTCCCCCACGCCGTCGAGGGCGCAGGGCACGAAGACGCCCACGCCCGTGAGCTCTGTCACGTCCACCGCGGTGAAGCTCGCCTGGCCCGGTGAGCTGATCGTGATGTTGCCCTGGACCCCGAAGTCGAGCCCGGGCGTCGGCGGCGTCGAGTCGCAGAAGGCCTGTGCGGCGCCGGGCGCCCGCACTCCGAGGAGGCTCAGTCGGTCCTCGAACTCGCCCTTCGTTCCGGCGCCGAGATCCGCTGCGCGGAAGACCGCATCCCGACCCTTGAAGGGGCCTTCCGTGGTGATGCTTCCGCCCACCCAGGCCGTGCTCCCGAAGATGGTGAGGCAGGTCACGTCGCCGTGCAGTCGCACGTCCGCGGTCCGCGAGAAGAGCTCGAACATCCCCTCGGTGCTGCCATCCGAATACTTCGACGCGTTGAACGAGAAGGTGCGGATCGTGCTCCCGGAGCCGATGTGTCCGAACCCGCCGATCAGGTACTCCGCCGGACCGCGCGGGTCGGGGGTGGATGGGCCTTCGCGGCCGACGACCACGTTGTCGATGCCGACCTGGAAGAAGAAGAGGTTGTCGACCTCGGCGAAGCGGATCCGGACCGTCTGCCCCTCGAACGCGCCGAGGTCGTAGACGATCCGGTCGTAACCGCTCTCCAGCGGGTCACCGCTCTCGGTCCGGTAGACGTTCGCCAGGACACCGGAACCCGTGTCGTCGATCGGCGCGGACGGGTCCATGATGTCGACCCGAAGCTGCTGGTTGGGGAAGGTGGCCGTCGACAAAGTGGGCTGCGGAGCGTATGCCCCGGCTCGATTCCCCAGGTAGAGGTCGAAGCCCAAGCTCGCACCGCTCGGCACCGTCACGTCCTGATACAGGATGTGCGTGCCGGGGCCGGACTGATCCACCATGGCGGCGAACTCGCCGTCCGGTGGGGTCGGCACGGCGAATCCCGACAGCGGTGAGCTCGTCCCCGTTTGCACGAAGACCGCGCCGGAGCCCGTGTTGTACTGACCCCAGTCGGCGAGTCCGGTGCCGCCGGGCCCGTCGTTGAGCTCGAAGCTGCCGTTCAGGATGACGTTCGCACCCGGGCCGCCCGGAGCGAGCATCCCGCCGAACGAGCGTGGCTCGGGGGGCTGATGCCCGAGATCCGTGTACGGTGACGCCACGGTCCCGTAGCTCGGCGCCAACGGCCCGTTGAGCGAAGTCGGGAGGTCGCTCGACGGCTCACAGGCCGTGGCCAGCAGCGCGGTGAGAAGCAGCAGGAGTCGATGTCGCATCGTCGTCCCTCCTTCTTGCGCCTCCTGCGGTCTGCGGGACCGCGGTGGAGACGGTTCAACGTGAAGCCGCGGGCGAATCCCGAGCGGCCCGTCGGACCTGCCGTGGAGGCCGTTCCGGTTCCAGCGCCGCCCGCTCGGGCTCGCCCGGTGAGGCGCGGGAGAGGCTGGCGGTCACTGCTCGCGACGAGACCTCCTCCCTCATGGCTCTCCATGGTGGTCGGACCGGAAGCAACGCCCGCGGCGTACGAAGCTCCATACGTCGGGCTACGTAGGACCCCGGTGTCCGCGACGTAGCCGGGTCGCGTCGCCTATGTCTCCCGAAGGACCAAGGCCGCATCACGGCGCTGCGGGAGGCGGAGGTCCAGGCCCCCCGCCGTAGCGAAGAACGGCTAGTGCCCGGCGACGTCCCCGCCGCGTCGCCGGTCCGAGTAGCCCTCCAACGTGCCGTCGGGCCGCACGACGATCACCTGGGCGTCGCCCTGGTAGCCGTTCCGCTCGACCATGCGGTGGCCGAGCGCCTCCAGCGCCGAGACGACCGAAGCGTCGAGACCCGCGGGCTCGTACCAGATCTGGTCCGGCAGGTGCTGGTGGTGCAGCCGGGGCGCGTTGACCGCCTGCGCGGCGTTCATCCCGTAGTCGACGACGTTGGAGATCGTCTGGAAGACCGTGCTGATGATCGTCGGCCCTCCCGGCGTCCCCGTGACCATCAGGAGCCGGCCCTCCGGGTCCAGGACGATGCTCGGCGACATCGACGACAGCGGGCGCTTGCCGGGCGCGACCGCGTTGGCCTCGCCCTGGACGAGCCCGTACTGGTTCGGCGTGCCGGGCTTCGCGGCGAAGTTGTCCATCTCGTTGTTCAGGAGGAACCCGGCTCCCGCCACCGTGACCTTGCTGCCGTAGCCGGAGTTCAGCGTCGTGGTGACCGCGACCGCGCTCCCGTCGCGGTCCACCACGGAGTAGTGCGTCGTGTGGCCGGTCGTGTCGGCCATCGTGAGCCCGGGCGCGACCTCCTCGGCCGGGGTCGCCCGGTCGAGGCGGATCGACGCCCTGCGCTCGTCCGCATACGCCTGGCTCACCATCCGCTCCAGGGGAAGGGCCATGAAGTCGGGATCCGCGAGCGCGCTGTTCCGGTCGGCGAAGGCGCGCTTGGAGGCCTCCGCGTACAGGTGGGCCATCTCCGCGCTCTGCCACCCGAGGGCGGTCAGGTCCCAGCCCTCCAGGATGTTGCCGATCTCGGCCATGGTCGCACCTCCGGAGGACGGGGGGTGCATGGAGATCACCTCGTGGCCGCGGTACTCGAAGGCGACGGGATCCCGCCACACGGCCTCGTAGGAGGCCAGGTCCTCGTGGGTGATCACCCCGCCCCCGCGCTCCATCTCGGCCACGAGGAGGTCGGCGGTCGCTCCGCGGTAGAAGCCGTCCGGCCCATCCGCGGCGATGCGCGCCAGCGTGGCCGCGAGGTCGGGCTGGCGGAAGGTCGAGCCGGCCGCGGGTGGGGCGCCGCCGGCCAGGAAGGCGGCTGCCGAGCCCTCGAAGCGCGCCAGCGACTCCCGCACGCCCGCGAGCGAGCCGGCGAGGAAGTCGTCCACGACGAAGCCCTCGGCGAGCGCCACCGCGGGCTGAACCAGCTCGTTCCAGGGCAGCGACCCGAAGCGGCGGTGCGCCTCCCACATCCCCGCGGGGGTGCCCGGTACCGCGACCGACAGGTGGCCGATCGTGGAGCGGTCGCCGACCTGTCCGTTCTCGTCGAGGAACATGTCCCGGTGGGCGGCGAGCGGCGCCCTCTCCCGGAAGTCGAGCGCCGCCCGCTCCCCGTCCGCCATGCGGACGACCATGAAGCCCCCGCCCCCCACGTTGCCCGCCGTCGGCAGCACCACGGCGAGGGCGAAGTGCGTCGCGATCGCCGCGTCGACGGCGTTGCCGCCCCTGCGGAGGACGTCGACGCCGACCCTGCTCGCGAGCCCGTCGCCCGACGCCACCATCCCGTTCTCCGCCGTGAAGGGCTCGATCTCGGCGGAGTGCGCCCAGGCCGCCGGGAACGAGGGCGCGGAGACGTCGATCGCGGGGGGACGGTTCGCGTCGGCGCAGCCCGCCCCCGAGAGCAGGGCGGCGAAGAGGAGGAGAGGTGCTCGCGCGCGCATGAG
>JBFFWJ010000066.1:0-10728 GCA_041570315.1 Longimicrobiales bacterium
ACGACCGCTCGAAGCTGCTCGTGAGAAGCGGCTCGGCGTGGCGCATCGTCGATACGGGTCGCCCGCCGGGCAACGGGGACGGGCGCCTCGCGCTCGACGGGCTGCGGGTCCGGGTCGAGCCGGGCGCCGAGTACGAGCAGATGCTGCGCGACGGGTGGCGCTTCATGCGCGACTTCCTCTACGTCGACAACCAGCACGGCGCGCCGTGGGACGACGTGTGGTCGTGGTACTCGGCCTGGCTCCCCGACGTCGAGCACCGCTCGGACTTCAACCACCTGCTCGACATGCTCTCGGGCGAGATCGCCGTCGGCCACTCGTACGTGCGGGGAGGGGACTATCCCGAGCTGGACGATCCGAGAACGGGCCTGCTCGGCGTCGATCTGGAGGAGGACCGCGGCTTCTACCGCATCACGCGCATCTACTCGGGCGAGGCCTGGACACCGGGCACCGACGGCCCGCTCGCGATGCCTGGCACGGACGTGTCGGAGGGTGACTACCTGGTCGCGATCGACGGTCAGCCGCTGCGCGCGCCGACCAATCCCTACCGACTCTTGGAAGGGGCGGCGGGCCGCGTGATCACCGTGGGCATCAGCGCCACGCCGTCCGCGGAGGACGCGCGTACGGTGCTCGTGGAGCCGATCGGCAACGAAGGGGGGCTCCGGCGCTGGGCGTGGGTCGCCGACAACCAGCGGCGCGTCGACGAGCTGAGCGACGGGCGTCTCGCCTACGTCTGGCTGCCGAACACGGGGCAGGGGGGCTACGAGTACTTCAACCGCATGTACTTCGCGCAGCAGGACCGTCAGGGGGCGGTCATCGACGAGCGCAACAACGGCGGGGGCTCGGCGGCCGACTACATCGTCGAGGTGCTCGACCGTGAGCTGACGGGCTACTTCAACTCGCGCGCCGGCGACCGCAAGCCGTTCACGCAGCCGATGGCCGGGCTGTGGGGCCCGAAGGTGATGGTCATCAACGAGCGGGCGGGGTCGGGTGGCGACCTGCTCCCCTACCTGTTCCGCTTCAAGGAGGTCGGCCCCCTCGTCGGGACGAAGACCTGGGGTGGCCTGGTGGGCACGTGGGACACCCCGCCGCTCATCGACGGGGGCCGGTTCGTCGCGCCGCGCGGCGGCTTCATCGACGTGAACGGGGCGTGGGCCGTCGAGGCCGAGGGGGTCGCGCCCGACATCGAGGTGCGCAACGATCCCAAGCCGGTCATCGAGGGTGGGGACCCCCAGCTCGAGGCCGCGGTCGCCGAGGCGCTCCGACTCCTCCGGGCCGGGCCCGTGGTTCTGGAGGAGGAGCCGGCGCCGCCCGTTCGGTACCGCCGCCCGGTCGGCGGGTGAGCGAGAGGACGGCCCCGCGCGAGCCGGGACGAGACGACGGGCGGGTTCGGACCCCGCGCCACCGGAATTCCCCCCGACCGCGGGGCGCCCCGGCGTCCCGCGGGGCCCTGCGGCTCAGCGGCTCGGGAGCTTGAAGACGTAGAGCTGGTTGCCCGTGTTGGGGTGGCGGATGTCCGGGGACACCGCGCGAGGCACGTTGCGAGGGCTGCCTCCGCCGATCCCCGTGGACACGGCGACGTACTGCTCGCCGCCCGCGAGGAAGGTCACGGGAAAGCCCTGGACCGAGGTGCCGAGCCGGGTCTCCCACAGGACATCGCCCGTGCTCACGTCGTAGGCGCGGAAGTAGCGATCCACGTCGCCCGCGAAGACGACGCCCCCGGCGGTGGGAAGCGCGGCCGTCAGGAAGGATGCCCGCTGCTCGACGCTCCACAGCTCCTGCATCGTGTCGACGTCGTAGGCGGCGAGCTTGCCGAGGTTGCCGTCGGTGCCGGGCATCTCCTCCCAACTCCTGTCGGCGGCGGTCCCGCCGGAGCCGACCTCCATCTCGACCTCACGGCCCGCGATGTTGAGGCAGCTCTGGCTGAGCGGAATGATCAGCGCGTTGGCCTCCGGGCTGTAGCCCATCGCCGGCCAGTTGTGCCCGCCGGCCGTGCTCGGGCACACGTACACCCAGTCGCCGATGCCCGCCTCGCGGATGTCCTGGCGGTACGTCACCCGACCCGTGTTCGGATCGATCTCGTCGAACACGTTCTGGAAGACGGTCTCCTTGTGGCCGAAGAACTCGCCCGAGATCCGGTCCAGCTTCCACAGGATCCCGTGCTTGCCGATCGTGAAGAGGAGCTTTTCGCTTCCACGGTCGACGAGGACCTGCTCGAAGGTCTCGTCGAGGTCGAGCGCCTCGCCGGGCACGTGTTGGCGGTGCCACACGATGCGCCCGTCCTCGGGATCGAGCGCGAGGGTGGAGTTCGTGTACAGCGCCGCGTCGGCCGTCGTCATCCCGCGGCTGGCCGGGACCCACGGCTTGGGCTGGGCCGTCCCCCAGTAGATCAGGTCGAGCTCGGGGTCGTAGCTCCCCGTGATCCACGCGTCCCCGCCGCCCCTCAGCTCGAAGGGCACGTCTCCCCACGTGTCGTCGCCGGGCTCGCCGGGGCGCGCGATCGTGAAGGTGCGCCAGAGCTCCTGGCCGGTGCGGGCGTCGTGCGCGGTGATGAAGCACGACTCCTCGAAGAAGCGCTGACACCCGTTGATCCCGTTGATGACCTTGCCACGCGCGACGATCGGTCCGGCCACGTTCGTGTACCCCTGACGGTAGTCGGCGACCTGGGTCTCCCAGACGACCTCGCCGGTCCGCGCGTCCAGCGCGACGAGCCACGCGTCCTTGGTGGGCACGAAGATCAGGTCCTCCCAGATCGCGATCGAGCGGAGCTGGGAGAAGAAGGCCCGGTAGCCCTCGGGGAACTCGCGCCGGTACTCCCAGAGGAGCTCGCCGGTCCCGGCGTCGAGCGCCTGGATCGTGTTCATCGGGTTCGTGAGGTACATCACCCCGTCCCGCACGAGCGGCGTCGGCTGGTTGGCGCCGTCCTCCATGGCCCAGGCCCAGGCGAGCCGGAGCTCACCGACGTTGTCGCGGTCGATTCGGGCGAGCGGGCTGTAGCCCTGGCCGTCCAGCGTCCGACGGTACATGAGCCAGTCGCCCGGATCCGGAGCGGCGAGCTCGGCCGTCGTGACCGGCCGGAAGCCGTCGATCGCGCGGTAGGTCACGGTCCCGCCCGCCGCGCGCCCGACGCCACTGTCGGTGGCGCCTCGGGGCGGACCTGCGTCGGCCAGCGCGACCGGCTCCCCGGTGGCCCCGCTCAGGATCCCCTCGGAGCCGAGGGTCAGCGCCTCGCTCCCGGCCGCGAAGCCGTTGCGCGACAGGATGTAGGCCACGATGCTCGCGTAGGCTTCATCCCCCAGCGACCCCTCGGCATCGGGGGGCATCGCCGACACCATGTCGAAGAGCTCGGCCGCCGGGACGCCGCTCCAGTACTGCCGGAAGTTGGGGCCGGCCAGCTCGGGCGCCTCGAAGGACCCCTCCATGGTGCCCAGATGGCACTCCGCGCAGCTCCGCTCGTAGGCCGCACGTCCGGCCACGGCCTGCTCGAGCGTGTAGCTCACGGGGTCCTGCGCGAGCCCCGCGAGGGGCAGGGCCACGAGCGCGAGCGCGGCGAGGGCGGCAGCGAGGAGCCTGGCATTCATCGTAGGCGATCTCCGGTTCCGATGAGAGACGCCGCAAAGTGGGGTGCCCCACCCGCGGCGCGCGAGCCCCGCCCCCCTACTTCGGCGGGAGGCTCGCCGCGAACCGCACGGCGACCTCGAGCCACGCCGTCAGGTCGCGGTCCTCCGCCACGCCCTCGGCGCTCACGTACACCATTCCCTTGAGGGCGCGCCCCGTGAAGTCCATCTCGCGGGCGTGCTCGCGCGCCAGGGCGCCCTCGTAGGCCTCGGGTCCGACCCGCAGCATCAGCTCGTCACCCACGATGCCGCAGCACATGTTTCCCCCGAGCATGAAGCAGAGGCCGCCGAACATCTTGCGCTCGCCGAGGTCCTTGCGTTGGGCGAGCGCCTCCCGAACGCGCTGGGCCAGCCCCTCGTCGTAGGCCACCGGCCGCTCCCGGCGCTCGGTGCGCGTCCGCCTACATCTTCGGCAGGGTGACGCCTGTCTGCCCCATGTACTTCCCGCGGCGGTCCGCGTAGGCGACCTCCGGCTCCTCGTCTCCTTCGAAGAAGAGGAGCTGGGCGATGCCCTCGCCGCCGTACACCTTGGCGGGAAGCGGCGTGGTGTTGGAGATCTCGAGCGTGAGGTAGCCCTCCCAAGTGGGCTCGAGAGGGGTGACGTTGACGATGAGGCCGCAGCGCGCGTAGGTGGACTTGCCCACGCACACCACCAGCACGTCCCTCGGGATCCGGAAGTACTCCTCAGTCCGGGCGAGCGCGAACGAGTTCGGGGGAATGATGCACTCCGGGCCGTGGATGTCCACGAACGAGCGGTCGTCGAAGTTCTTCGGGTCGACGATCGAGTTGTGGACGTTGGTGAAGACCTTGAACTCCGACGACACGCGGATGTCGTAGCCGTACGACGAGATCCCGTAGGAGATTTTGCCGTCGCGCACCTGACCCGTCTCGAACGGCTCGATCATCCGGTGCTCCTGGCACATCCTACGAATCCACTTGTCGCTCTTGATCGGCATCGACCGCAGCTCTCCCAGCTCGGGGGGGACCGCCGGGGGCTGTCGGGGGGATGTCCGGGCCCGCGGGCCGCGGAAGATAGAGGAAGCCAGGAGGGTCGTGCAAACCACCGAAAGGCCCCGAAAATGAGCGCCTCGTCCGGTTGACACTCGCGCGAGGTCTCGGATACCTTTTTGCGCCTCGTGAACATTTTCACAAAGCGGGCGACCATCCCTATGGCGGGAGCCTACCTCCCACTTCTTCTGCTCTTTGGCGTGTCCATCCTGAACGCCTTCGGCATGGTCGTTACGTCTCATGTTCTCAATCCGCGGCGTGACACACCGCAGAAGCTCATGCCCTACGAGTCGGGCATGATTCCGCTCGGGAGCACCCGGGCTCGGTTCTCCGTGAAGTTCTACATGGTCGCGATCAGCTTCATCGTCTTCGATCTCGAGACGATCTTCCTGATTCCCTGGGCCGTCCAGATGCGCGAGCTGGGTTGGAGCGGTTTCCTGGCGGTGACGCTCTTCGTCGTCGTCCTCGCGGTAGGCCTGCTCTACGAGTGGAAGAAAGGAGGTCTGGAATGGGATTAGGCGACATCCTGCCGGGCGGCGGCGTATCGAAGACCAGCGGCGGGATCTTCGGGGCGGACAGCCCCACGTTCCTGACCAGCAAGGTCGACGCGATCATCAACTGGGGCCGGCTCAACTCCCTCTGGCCGATGCCCTTCGGGACGGCCTGCTGCGCGATCGAGATGATGGCGTCGGCCGCGTCGAACTATGACCTGGCCCGCTTCGGCATGGAGCGCATGTCGTTCAGCCCCCGCCAGGCCGACGTCTTGATCTGCGCGGGACGCGTGCCCTACAAGCTGGCGCCGGTCCTGCGTCGGATCTGGGATCAAATGCCACAGCCGAAGTGGTGCGTATCCATGGGCGCGTGCGCCAGCTCGGGTGGGGTGTTCGACGTCTACTCGATGGTGCAGGGCATCGACACGATCGTGCCGGTTGACGTCTACGTGCCGGGCTGCCCGCCGCGGCCGGAAGGCTTGATCTACGGCCTCATGATGATCCAGGAGAAGATCCGGCAGGAGAGCCTCACTCGGCACTTCGAGCATCGAGCCGAGGATCCGCTGGCCGTGGCCCGGCCGCGGGCGGAGGAAGAGGAGGTCGTCGGCCTTACGGGCCCGTTCGGCAACTCCACGCACCAGGAGCGGCTGTCCACCGGCGAGGTCCCCCGTCCGGCCTCGGACGAAGCCGCCGAGGCGATCGTCGAGTAGACGTCATGGCCGAAGACCCGATGGAGGGGCTCGACGCGGTCGAAGAGGGACCGCTCTCGTCCGAGGGCACGGACGGGCCCGATGCGGGCTCGACCGGAGACCCGTCCGAGCACCCGAGCGTGCAGGCGCTTCTCGAACGCTTCGGCGATGCGGTGCAACGGCATCGGGTCCACGCGGGAGACCAGTGGGTCGTCTGGATCGACCCGTCGCGCAGCCTCGAGATCCTGGGCTGGCTCAAGGACGATCCGGACCACGCCTACGACATGATGTCGGACGTGACGGGCGTGGACTACGGGGGAGGCCGGCCCGTCGAAGTCGTCTATCAGATGTACGCCACCGGCCACAAGCGCGCGCTCCGGGTGCGTTGCCCGCTCCCCGTGGAGTCTCTGGAGATCGACTCGGTGTACGGCCTGTGGAAGTCGGCCGACTGGCTCGAGCGCGAGGTCTTCGACCTCTTCGGCGTCACCTTCCGGGGCCACCCCGATCTGAGGCGCATCCTCATGCCCGACGACTACGCCGAGGGCCACCCGCTTCGAAAGGACTTCCCGCTGCGCGGACGGTTCTCGCGGGCCGAGCAGACCCGGCGGGCCCTGGCCCAAGACGTCGAGCGCTACTACCTCGCCGAGGACATCGAGCGGGGCGGGATCCCCCAGGAGGTGGCCGGCGCCGAGGTGGGCACGTTGCCCGAGGCACCGGTCGCCGGCCGAGGAAACGGCTGATGGCGGAAAGGACCGTCGAGCTGACCGTGGGCCGCAACCCCGAGATGGGCGTCGACGGGCTCCCGGCGCGCAGCCCGATCGAGCCGTTCGACGTGCCCGAGCCCGAGCTCGGGACGGAGCAGATGCTGATCAACATCGGTCCGCAGCATCCGGCCACGCACGGCGTGCTGCGCCTGGTGTGCCAGCTCGACGGGGAGACTGTCACGAAGGTCGTGCCGCACATCGGCTACCTGCACTCGTCGTTCGAGAAGCTCGGCGAGTACCGTACGTGGAACCAGATCGTGCCGCTCACCGACCGCATGGACTACCTCGCGCCGCTGATCTACAACTGTGCGTACGTCATGTCCGTCGAGAAGCTCATGGGCATCGAGGTGACCGAGCGCTGCAAGGTCGTGCGGGTCATGCTGATGGAGCTCGACCGGATCTTCGGCCACCTGCTGTGGCTCGGCACGACGGCGATCGACGTGGGGGCCTTCACCCCGTTCCTCTACGCGTTTCAGGAGCGCGAGCGCATCTATCAGCTGCACGAATCGCTCACGGGGGCACGCATCACGACGTCGGCGACGCGCGTCGGCGGGATGATGGCCGACCTCCCCGAAGGCTGGACAGAGCAGCTCGCCGAGTTCCTGAGCACCTTCCCCCAGACGCTCGGCGAGATCGACCGCCTCCTGACGACCAATCAGATCCATATCGGCCGCACGCAGGGCGTCGGCGTGATCTCCGCCACGGACGCGATCAACTACGGACTCACCGGCCCGAACCTGCGAGCCGCCGGAGTCGACTACGACGTCCGGAAGGATCGCCCGTACTACGACTACCAGACGTACGACTTCGACGTCCCCATCGGCCAGCACGGCGACTGCTACGACCGCTACCTGTGCCGGATGGAGGAGATGCGCCAGAGCGTTCAGATCCTCCACCAGGCGCTCGGGCGGCTGCCGGGCGGGCCCATCGACGTCGAGGACCCGAACATCTCCTTGCCCTCCAAGACCGACGCCATGTCGGACATGGAGAGCATGATCCACCACTTCAAGCTCATCACCGAGGGGATTCCGGCGCCCGAGGGTGATTGCTACTTCGCGGTGGAGGGATCGAAGGGCGAGCTGGGCATGTACGTGGTCGCCGAAGAGGGCGGGACCAAGCCCGTGCGCTGGCGCGTGCGCCCGCCGTCCTTCGTGAACCTCGCGGTGATCCCGAAGCTCGCCGAGGGCCATCTCGTGGCGGACCTGATCATGATCAACGCGAGCCTCGACATCGTGCTCGGCGAGATCGATCGATGAGCGAAATCCCCTTCAAGAACCCCGGGTGGGCCGGCAACACGGGGGAGTTCGACCTCACCGAACAGGAGGTCCGGGGCGACGACTTCGTCGGACAGCGCCCAAAGCACGGGGGTCATCCCTCCGGGGCCGGCACGCTTCCGTACATGCTGGCCGAGAAGAACCCCGACACGCCGCTGTTCGAGGGACCGTATCAGGAGCGCTTCGAGAAGATCCTGACACGCTATCCGACGAAGCAGGCGGCGCTCCTGCCCACGCTGGGTCTCGCGCAGGAGATCCGGGGCCACGTGAGCCCCGAATCGATGGACCGGGTCGCCGACCTGCTCGACCTGTCGCCGGCGTACGTTCGAGGCGTGGCGACCTTCTACACGATGTACAACAAGCGCCCGGTCGGTCGGCATCTCGTCCAGGTGTGCACGAACATCTCCTGCAATCTCGCGGGCGCCGACGACGTCGTGGAGGCCTTCCTGCGCTACACCGACACCGAGCTCGGTGAGACGTCCGAAGACGGCGACTTCACGGTCATCGAGGCCGAGTGTCTCGCGGCGTGCGGCTTTCCGACCTGCGTACAGATCAACTCACGATACTTCGAGAACGTCACGCCCGCCGAGGTGCCCAGGATCTGCGAGCACCTGAAAGAGGGGGGCGAGTAGACCATGGCCTATCCGTACGTGTCCGACCAAGAGGTCCGCGTCCTCTCGAAGCACTACGGCGATCCGAGCCAGCGGCGCTTGGACACCTACGTCGAGCGCGGGGGCTACGAGGCGCTCGCGAAGGCGTTCGAGATCGGGCCGGAGGCCGTCGTGGAGGCCGTCAAGGAGTCCGGGCTCCGTGGCCGCGGTGGGGCCGGCTTCCCGACGGGCGTCAAGTGGTCCTTCATGCCGAAGGGCTCGAACCGCCCGCACTACCTGTTGTGTAACGCCGACGAGTCGGAGCCCGGCACCTTCAAGGATCGCGAGCTCATGCGGTGGGACCCGCACCAGCTCATCGAGGGCTGCCTCATCGCGGCCTTTGCGATCGGCGCGGGGCACGTCTACGTGTACTGCCGCGGGGAGTTCTTCGAGGTCAACCAGATCCTCGCCCGCGCGGTCGAGGACGCGTACGCAAAGGGGTACATCGGCAGCGATATCCTCAGCTCGGGCAACGATATCGAGCTCACGGTCCACCAGGGCGCCGGCGCCTACATCTGCGGCGAGGAGACCGGGCTGATGAACTCGCTGGAAGGGCGCCGCGGCCAGCCGCGGGTGAAGCCTCCGTTCCCGGCCGCCGTCGGCGCGTTCGGCATGCCCTCGACGGTCAACAACGTGGAGACGCTGTGCGCGGTGCCGCACATCGTCACGCACGGCGGCGACTGGTACCGGCAGTGGGGCACCGACAAGAGCCCGGGGACGAAGCTCTTCTGTGTCAGCGGGCACGTGAACAAGCCGGGCAACTATGAGCTTCCTCTCGGCTTCCCGCTGATGCAGCTGATCGAAGAGATCTGTGGCGGCGTGCGCGACGGCAACGCGCTCAAGGCGGTGATTCCCGGGGGCTCCTCGGTGCCGATCATCGATGCCGCGGAGTCCGCCCGGTGCACGCTGGACTACGAAGGGTGCATCGAGGTCGGGACGATGCTCGGATGCGCCTCGGTGATCGTCATGGACGAGACGGCCGACATCGTCAAGCAGGTCCGGCGCATGGTCGACTTCTACGCGCACGAGTCGTGCGGGCAGTGCACACCCTGCCGAGAGGGCTCGTCGTGGACGGCGCAGATCCTGCGCAGGATCGAGGGCGGGCGCGGCAACGAGGAGGACCTCGACACGCTCATGGAGATGACCCAGCAGATGGTGGGCACCACGATCTGCGTGCTCTCCGACTCGGTGGCCGCTCCGGTACAGTCCTCCATCGAGAAGTTCCGCGACGAGTACCTGGCGCTGATCCGGCGCGGCGAGCGCGTGGGGGCCGCCTGATGCCCGAGAAGGTCACGCTCACGATCGACGGCCGGCAGGTCGCGGTGCCGAAGGGCACCACGATCCTCGAGGCCGCGAAGACCATAGGCACCGTGGTCCCGCACTACTGCTACCATCCCGGGATGTCGTCGCCGGCGATGTGCCGCCTCTGCCTGGTCGAGGTCGAGGGTGCCCCCAAGCCCATGCCGGGCTGCGTGACGACGGTCCAGGAAGGCCAGGTGGTGCGCACCGAGTCGGACGAGGCCAAGGCGAACCGGCGGGGCGTGCTCGAGTTCTATCTGGTCAACCACCCGCTCGACTGCCCGATCTGTGACATGTCGGGCGAATGCATGCTCCAGGACTACGTCCACGAGGAAGGCCGCGACCACGGGCGGGGCCGTGAGCCGAAGCGCATCTTCGGTCGGGACGACTTCGGCGGGGACGTGCTCTTCTACGGCGACCGCTGCGTCATGTGCACGCGCTGCGTCCGCTTCATGAGCGAGGTCGAGCAGGACCACCGCCTCACGGTGGTCGAGCGGGGGAGCCGCTCCGTCATCGACACCTTTTACGAGGAGGGGCTCGAGGGCACGCACTGGCACGGCAACATCGTCGACATCTGTCCGGTGGGCGCACTGGTCTCCAAGGACTTCCTCCACAAGGCGCGCGCCTGGGACCTGCAGCACACGCCCTCGATCTGCCCGAGCTGCTCCCAGGGCTGCAACATCGAACTCCACACCCGCGACAACCTCGTCCAGCGCATCAAGCCGCGGGAGAACCTCGACGTCAACGCGTGGTGGATGTGCGACTACGGCCGCCACAACTACGAGTGGATGAACATCGGCGACCGCATCGAGGCGCCCCTCGTGCGCGACGACCGGGGCGAGTCGCGAGCGGCGGGCTGGAAGGACGCGCTGTCGGCGCTCCTGGAGCGTCACCGCGAGTGGCATGCCGGCCCGCGCTCGCGGGCAGCCCTGCTCTACC
>JBFFWJ010000067.1:0-10693 GCA_041570315.1 Longimicrobiales bacterium
AGTCGAGTCGGGTGGACTCGACCTCGTCGTCCCTTCCGGTCTCGGGGGAGTCCGATCTATCGACACGGGCAGCGAGCCCGCGAAGGTCATCGGTAGACATCGTCCACCTCCTTCGTTGTCGCCCTACCCCCCCCGTCACGAGAGCCGATGTCGCGCCTCAGGCTCCGCGTGAGAACGGCTGTTGTTGTTCCATGCCTGTACCACGGTGGGGCGTCGGGCGTTCCAGCCCCGTCCGATCCCGCAGCGAGCCGAAGGTCCCGACGCCGCAGCTCCTGGCGCTGCCCGTCGGGACCCCGAAGCTCACCGGCGAGCTACTCGGAGGGGTACACCGACACGACGTTGCGAGCGCGCATGCGCTCGAACGTCACGATCCCGTCGACGAGGGAGAAGAGTGTGTCGTCCCTGCCTCGACCGACGTTCCGGCCGGGATGAAAGCGCGTGCCACGCTGGCGCACGATGATGCCCCCGGCGCGAACCGGCTGGCCTCCCGCCCGCTTCACGCCGAGACGGTTCGGGTTGCTGTCCCGACCGTTGCGGCTCGAGCCTACGCCTTTCTTGTGTGCCATGACATTGCCCTGTGAGCCGGATCGTGACGCTGCTCAGGCGAGCGCGACCTCGTCGATCCGAATCTCGGTGAAGTTCTGGCGATGGCCCTGCTTCTTGCGGTACCCCTTGCGGCGCTTCCGCTTGAAGACGACGACCTTGTCGCCCCGACCGTGGCGCAGGACCTCGGCCTTGACGGACGCCCCCTCGACGGTGGGCGTGCCGACCCGCACGCTCTCACCACCGTCGCTGGCCAGCAGAACACGGTCGAACGTGACCGTCTGCCCCGGCTCCGCCTCCAGGCTCGGAATGCGGAGGCGGGAGCCGGGCTCGGCCCGGAATTGCTTGCCACCTGTCTGGAATACCGCGTACATGTCGACGTCCGAAATGGGGCTCGACTTCACTCCATAGCCTATAAAGTCACGAAATACGGCCTGCACGGTCAACCCTTGGGAAGGACCCTATGCGGCGTACTTCTCGGTCACGTCGGTCTCCGCGGCTCCGGACAGCAGGCGGAACTCGTCGAGGCGCATGAGCGGATCGTCCCGCATCTGCAGGTCCAGGCGGGTCCGCTTCCGGAGCCGATCGAAAAGCCCCGGCTCCTCCTCGATCACGCGCAGCGCGACCTCGGGGTGCACCCGCACGACGATCCGCTTCTCCTCCTTCGAAGCGGCGGCCCGGCGAAGCGTGCGCTCGATCTGGCGGACCACGGTCGCGGGCGTGTAGACCCGACCGATCCCCCCGCACGACGCGCACACCGACGTGAGCGAGTTGAAGAGCGAGGGGCGCACGCGCTGACGCGTCATCTCCACGAGCCCGAGGTTCGAGACCTCGAAGGCCTTCGTGCGCGCGCGATCCCGACCGAGATGGGTCCGGAGCTCCCTGAGCACCTTGTCGCGGTTGTCCTGCGACTCCATGTCGATGAAGTCGACGACGATGATCCCGCCCACGTCCCGGAGGCGGAGCTGCTTCGCGATCTCCCGGGCGGCCTCGAGGTTCGTCTTCAGGATCGTCTGCTCGGGATCCTTCTTGCCCTTTCCCGTGAACTTGCCGGTGTTCACGTCGATCGACACCAGCGCCTCGGTCGGCTCGATCACGAGATGGCCGCCGGACTTGAGGCGGACCGCGCGGCTGAAGGCCTCCTGGATGCCCTCCTCGACGCCGTACTTGTCGAAGAGAGGGATCGAGCCCTCGTGCAGGTGGACCCGGTCGAGGAGCTCCGGATCGACGCTCTTGACGTACTCGACGATCTCGTTGTGGGCCGCCTTGGAGTCGACCCGCAAAGCCTCGAACTTGTCGCTGAACAGGTCGCGGATCACCCCGCTGATCAGCTTGGCCTCCCGGTGCACGGCCGTCGGCGCCTTCTGCGAGCGCGCCCGGTTCTGGATCTTGGTCCACCGCTCTCGAAGCCGCGTGAGCTCTCGCTCGAGCTTCTCCTGCGTGACCTCCTCGCCGACCGTGCGGACGATGATCCCCCCGCTGTCCTCGGGCAGGATCCGCTGGGCCATCTTGCGAAGCTTGGCGCGCTGCTCCCGGCCCTCGATCTTGCGGCTCACCCCGACGCGCGACGACTGGGGCATGTAGACCAGGAAGCGCCCGGGCAGGGAGATCTGCGCCGTGAGCCTGGGCCCCTTCGTGCTGATGGCCTCCTTCGTGACCTGGACGAGGATCTCCTGGCCCTTCTTCAGGTGATCCTGGATCGGGGGCAGCTTGCGACTCCGGCGCCCCCCGCGCCCCCGGCCATTGCCGTCCGCGTTGCCGTTGCCGTTGCCGTTGCCGTCATCGTCGTCGTCGTCGTCCCCGTGGTCGAGGTCCGAGACGTGAAGGAACCCGGCCTTCTCGGCTCCGATGTCGACGAACGCGGCCTGGATTCCGGGCAGCACGGCGTCGACCCGGCCCAGGAAGATGTCGCCGAGCAGCCGGTCCTGGTCGGGCCGGTCGCACATGATCTCGGCAAGCCTGTTGTCTTCGAGCAGCGCGACCCAGGACTCCTGGGGCGTCGCGCTCACGAGGATTTCTCTCCTCAAGTCGTTCTCCGATGTCGTGTCGGCTCGATCACCGGCTCCGCGCCTGGCGCGTCCCGCAGCTGCTTCCCGCCACGAGCGGGTCGAAGCAGCTGAGGCGACCGCCAGGGCCTCGCCGGCAGCGGCGACGGGGCGTCTCCGGGACGCCACGTCCCCCTGATTCGAGCCTATGTTGGTTGTCAGTCTACGGCGGCGCCCGCCGTCTCCCTACGAGGCGCGGACGCCGCACGTCGGTCGGGCTCGGCCATCACGTCCCCCAAGAGGTGGCGCGCGATGACGAGCCGCTGAATCTCGTTCGTTCCTTCACCAATCTCGCAGATCTTCGCGTCCCGCATCATCCGCTCGACCGGATGCTCGCTCGTGTAGCCGGCGCCGCCCATGACCTGAATGGCCGCGAGCGTCGCCCGCATCGCGAGCTCGGAGCAGAAGAGCTTGGCCATCGCGGCTTCCCTGGAGTACGGGGCTCCCCGCTCCTTGAGCCAAGCCGCGTGGTACGTGAGATGCCGGCCCGCCTCGATGTCGGTCGCGACGTCGGCGAGGCAGAACTGCACCTGCTGGAAGTCCCACACCTTGCGGCCGAAGCGCTCCCGCTCGCTCGTATACCGCGCAGCCGTCTGAAAAGCTCCCTCCGCCAGCCCGAGAGAGAGGGCCGCGACCCCGATGCGCCCGGCGTCCAGCGTCTTCATGAAGTTGACGAAGCCCTGGCCCTCGTCGCCGAGACGCTGGTCGACGGGGACGAAAGCGTCGTCGATGTGGAGCTCGCGGGTGTCCGACGCCCGCCACCCCATCTTGTCCTCCTTCTCGCCTGCCCGGACCCCGTCCGTGAACGGCAGGTCCTCGCGGTGCCCGAAGCCGATCGCCGTCGCCTTGTCGAGGTCGCTGGTCGGCTTGCAGAGGATGAAGCTCGAGATCCCGCGCGCTCCGATGCCCGGCTCGGTCACGGCGGTGGCCACGAAGATCTCGCCGACACCCGCGTTGGTGATGAAGATCTTCGAGCCGTTGATCCGGTAGCCGTCCCCCTCGCGGACCGCGCGGGTGCGGGTGCCGGACGCGTCCGAGCCGGCCCCCGGCTCGGTCAGGCCGAAGCCCCCGAGCACGTCGCCCGAGGCCAGCGGGGGCACGAAGCGCCTCCTCTGCTCCGGGGTTCCGAAGGAGAGGATCGGCGAGAGGCCGAGCGTCGTGTGCGCCGACACGGTGATCGAATGGCTGGCGTCGAACTTCGCCAGCTCCTCCACGACCAGGATGTAGCTGAGGTAATCCAGCCCGAGCCCGCCCAGCTCCTTGGGCACGGGCACGCCGAAGAGCCCCATCTCCGCCATGAGCTTGGCGTTCTCCCACGGAAACGCACCGCTCTCGTCGAGCTCCGTCGCGACCGGCGCGATCGCGTCGCGCGCGAAGCGGCTCACCCGCTCGCGCAGCTCGAGGTGGGCTTCGTTCAGGTATCTATGCATGACAGGGGTGCCCGTCGATTCCATGAATCCGCGCCGCAACGGTCACAGCCGCCGCAGTCGTCGCGCCTCTCCTCTCCAAAGTAACGGAGAAGAGCCCGTCTCCGGCACGATCGCGTTCGCGCGAAGCGCTGCACGGCTTCGAGCTTGGCCTGGGCGCGACGCCGGAGGCGGACGGCCGTGGTCACGTCCAGGTGACCGCGGACCCCGATCCGGTACGTCTCAGACCCTCCGCGCCGTCCTTCGGTTCCCCGACACCGGCCCTTTCCGACGAGCCTTCGGACGGCGCCGGCGCGCTCGAGCGCCGCGAGCGGTCCCACCGGATCACCCTCCCTCCACGCGCACAGGTCGGGCCCGACGAGGCCTCGAAGAGCGTCGTCTCGGGCTTCGACGACGCCGTCCGGCCCCGAGAGCCGGAGCAACGCCCGGTGGAGCCTGCGCAGGGCGCGCCGGGGCGGGTGGGTACGGTCGTGGAAGTCGCGCCACAGGCGGAGGTCCGCCGGAGCGAAGAAGGCCACGCAGTGGGCGGGGCGCCCGTCCCGGCCGGCTCGTCCGGCCTCCTGGTAGTAGCCCTCGAGCGAGGAGGGGAGCTGGACGTGGACCACGAGCCTCACGTCGGGCTTGTCGATCCCCATGCCGAACGCGTTCGTCGCCACGACCACCCGGCATGCGTCGGTCATGAAGGCCTCCTGCACCCGGCTCCGCTCCGGTCCGCTCAGCCCGGCGTGATACGCCTCGGCTCGAACGCCCCAGCCCGCCAGACGGTCGCGGAGCGCCTCCACCGCCCGTCGCGTCGGCCCGTAGGCGATCGCACATCCTCGGTGCCTGCCGAGAAGCGCGCGGATGCTCCGTGCCCGGCGGTCGAGACCCGCGACCCCGTGGACCGCCCACGTGAGGTTGGGCCGGTCGAAGGAGCGAACCACGACGACCGGGTCGTGGAGCCCGAGCGTGGCCAGGATGTCGCGCCGCACCGCGGGGGTCGCGGTCGCCGTGAGCGCGAGCGTGGGACAGCCGCGGCGACGGCGGACCGCGCCGATCCGCCGGTACGCCGGCCGGAAGTCGTCCCCCCACTCGCTGATGCAGTGTGCTTCGTCGACGGCGAGGAGCCGCAGGTCGACGGCGCGCAGGAGGTCCCGGAAGGCAGCCGAGTCCAGGCGCTCGGGTGCCACGAACAGGAGGTCGAGCCGTGCGCCGCGCGCCCGGGCCCACACCGCGCGGCGCTCCCGGACGGGCTGGTTCGCGCTCAGGTGGTCGGCCCTCAGGCCCGCCCTTCGGGCGCGGGCGACCTGGTCCTCCATGAGCGACACGAGGGGGCTCACGACCAGCGTAAGCCCACCCAGGGCGAGTGCCGGCACCTGATAGCACACGGACTTGCCGCCCCCCGTGGGGAGCACGCCGAGGGCGTCGCGACCGGCGAGGACGGCCCGCACGAGCTCCTCCTGGCCCGAACGGAAGGCGGAGTGACCGAAGTGGCGACGCAGCAACGCGACCGGATCGGGACGCATGTGCCACGATCGTCCCCGTGACCGGGCGCAGGGATGGTGCGATCGGGCCCCGCATCTCGCGGGGCCGATCCCCCGCCCCCCGCCGAAGCGCTCCGCCGCGAGCGCCGCGAAGGGCGTGCGGCGCGCGGCCGGGGAAGAGCGTGTGGCTCGCGCCCGGGGGAGAGCGAACGGCTATCGATCCCCGGAGCCTTCGGCCCCGTCCGCTTCTCCCTCCCGCTCGGCCGGTGGCCCCTTCGGGGCGAAGCGGAGGAGGACGCCCACGAGGAGCACCGCGAGCGCGCTCAGCGTCATCCACCGCTCGTCGAAGTACATCCCGACCAGCGCGAGAACGGCGGCGACGGAGAAGAGGCGTACCTTCCACTCCAGGTGACGGTCGGAGCGCTTCGACCGATCGAGGAAGACGATCACGGTCTTCGGCGGCGCCGGATCAGCCGGCCGACCTGCCGAGGAAGCGGCGCACACCGTCGCGACACGCGTCCGTCATGCGCGCGCGCACGTTCACCTGCGCCGCCCGCTCCATTCCCTCGTCGAAGTCGAGGTCGCCGAGCTCGTAGAGCAATCCCTTGGTGAGCTCGAGCGCCGACGCGGGTCGGGTGGCGAGGTCGCGCGCGTAGCCGGCCACGTCGTCGTCGAAGGAGTCCGCGGGAAGTACCCGGGTCACGAGCCCGATCCTCTCCGCTTCCCGCGCGTCGAAGCGCGCTCCCCGCGCGACCAGCTCGAAGGCCTTCGACTCGGTGACCTTGCGGCGCAGGATCGTCATCACGAGCGCGGGCACGAACCCCAGGTGCACCTCCGGATACCCGAGCTGGGCATCGTCGGCGGCGAGCACGATGTCGCAGGCCGTGGCCAGCCCGCACCCACCCGCCAGGGCCCTGCCCCTGACCGCGGCGATGACGGGCTTGGGCAGCCGCCGCATGCGCGTGAACAACGCCCCGAGGGCGCGCGCGTCGCGGAGGTTCTCCTCGTACCCCATCTCCGAGATGCGCTGCAGCTCCGCCAGATCGGCCCCCGAGCAGAAGTCCGGGCCCGCCCCGGTCAGCACCACGACGCCCACCCGTTCGTCCGATCCCGCAGCCGCCACCGCTTCGTCGAGCGCCTCGACGAGCTCGCCGTTCAGCGCGTTGCGCTTCTCGGGGCGGTTCAGGGTGAGCGTGGCGACCCGGTCCGCTACCGACGACAGCAGCACGGGCTCGCTCACGGAGCGCGCTCCTCGGCCCTCGACCGGGCGCCGCTCATCGCTCACCCCCCGGACCGCTCGCGCGGGCAGGAGACCATCCGGCGGGCACCCGCCCACGCCCGGCGACCTCCGCGGCCACGTCGTCGGGGACCTCGATCTCCATGCGCAGGAGAGCGGTGCTGAAGACCTTGCCCTGGGCGTCGTTCATGAGCGACATCGTGCCACCGCCCCCGAGGGCCTGGTGCAGGAGGAAGTTGAGCGCGCCGAGCTTGGGGAGCTCGAAGCGCTCCACCGGCCCGTGCACCATGGGCCCGAAGTGCCGCTTCACCCGCTCGGGCGTCAGCTGGTCGCGGAGCAGGGCGTAGTGCTCCGGGTCGTAGGCGATGACCCCGACGTTCGCGGTGTCTCCCTTGTCGCCCGAGCGAGCGTGGGCGAGGTGGACGAGCTGGACCCGCTTCATACCTCCTCGACCTCCACCTCCAGGTGCGGCTCGACCGCCTCCCTGCGGATGAGGGCGGGCCAATACGCCATGATCTCCTGCACGCGAGGGCGTCCGCCCGCGAACCCGGTCACCGAAGGCGGACCCGTGAGGACCAGCGGCGCGATCTCCCTCGTGAAGCGCTCCACCGACGCGCGATCCGTGGAGCGGACGCCGACGCGAAGCTGCACCTCCGGAAGGTCGGCCGGCGGCTCGCCGGCCAGAGCCCCGTGCGTCGAGTCCCAGCCCACGAGCTCGGTGCGGGCCTCGTCGAAGGAGAGCCCGAGCCGCTCGAGGCGCTCTCTCAGGATCCGATCGGCGGCCCGCGCCTTCGCCGCCGCGTCGGGCCAGGCATACGTCAGGGTCCCGACCGCCTTCCACCCCGCCGCGTAGGCGATCGACACCTTGAGGAAGTCGGTCGGCGCCCGACCCTCGACACCGTGCACCAGCACGCGATCCGACCCGAGGTCGTCGAGCTCGATCGTCGAGAAGTCCGCGATCACGTCCGGCGTGATGTACGTCGTCGGATCGCCCATCTCGTAGAGGATCTGCTCGGTCACGGAGGCTCTCGTCACGCGCCCCCCGCTCCCCTGGTGCTTCGTCACGACGAAGGTGCCGTCGGCGGCCACCTCGACGATCGGGAAGCCGACCGACGCCATGCCGGGGATCGTCCACCAGTCGACGAGGCAGTTTCCGCCGGTGCACTGCGCCCCGCACTCGTTGATGTGACCCGCGACCACCCCGGCGGCGATCCGGTCGTAGTCGCGCGGCGCCCACCCGTGCTCGTGGATCAGCGGAGCGTACGTCAGCGCGGTGTCGGTGCTGCGCCCCGTCACGATCACGTCCGCGCCCAGCTCGAGCGCCCGCACGATCGGTGCAGCCCCGAGGTAGGCGTTGGCGCTCTGGACGTGCTCACGGACCGTCGAGAGCGGCTCCCCCGTCTCCATGTGCGCCAGGTCATGGCCGGCGTCGAGCAGCTCGTCCAGGCGATCCATCAGGTCGTCGCCGGTGACGAGCCCGACGCGGGCCCGGCCCTGCACGCCGGCCCGCCTCCCCGCCTCGACGAGCGCCGCGGCGCACCCGCTCGGGTTCACACCCCCGGCGTTGGTCACGACCCGGATACCGCGCTCGGCGCAGGCGGGAAAGATGCGCTCCATGAGCGGGACGAAGTCCCGCGCGTAGCCCGCCCCCGGATCCCGACCACGCTGCTTCTGCATGATCGACATCGTGACCTCGGCGAGGTAGTCGAGCATCAGGTAGTCGATCGGCCCACCCTCGACCTGACGGACGGGGGCCTCGAGGTCGTCGCCCCAGAAGCCCTGGCCGCTCGCGACCCGCACGACCCGCTCGCTCACACGGCCCCCCTCACCAGCCCGCGCCGGAGATCTGGAAGGCGCCCACGTGGGGACCCGGATTCTGGAGCGACGCGCGCAGCAGCAGGCCGAGCGCCGGACGGAGCTCCTCGGGCAACAGGACCTCGTCGACGAAGCCCCGCGCCCCGGCGAAGCGCGCGTCGAGCTGACGGTCGTACTCGGCTCGCACCTCGTCCATCCTCGTGGTCAGGTCCTCGTCGGGCGCCAAGCCCTCCGCCTTGAGCCGCTCGAGCTGCCCGCCGAAGAGCGCCATGACCGCGCTCTCCCCCTCCATCACGCCCATGCGGCCGGTGGGGAGCGAGAGGATGAAGTCCGGGTCGAAGCCCTGGCCCGCCATCGCGTAGTAGCCGGCGCCGGAGGCGTGGTTGAGCGTGAGCACCAGCTTGGGCACGGTGGCGGTCGCCATGGCCTCCACGAGCTCGGCGCCGGCGCGTATGATCCCCGAATGCTCGGCCTCGGGCCCGACCATGAACCCCGAGACGTCCTGCACGAAGAGGAGGGGGGTCCGGTGCCGGTTCATCGTCTCGATGAAGTAGGCCACCTTGCGGGCGCTCTCCGTGTAGACGATGCCTCCGAAGCGCGGTCGTCCGCCGGTCGGGCTCTTGAACATGCCCCGCGCGTTCGCGATCACGCCGACAGGGACCCCTTCGACGAAGGCCGTCCCGCAGATCATCTCCGCAGCGTGCTCCGGCTGGAACTCGTCGAGCCCTTCGCCGTCGAGGATGCACTCAAGGACGTCGTGGATCTCGTACGGCTGCCGGTGATCCTCGGGAAGGAGGTCGTACAGCTCGTAGGCCAGGCGCCGCGGTGGCGTCGCCATGCGCTCGACGGGCGGGGCTCCGGCCGGGAGCTCGCCGACGAGCTGACGCAGCCGCTCGATGCACGCCTCGTCGTCCGGAGCCATGTAGTGTGCGACGGCGCTGATCTGCGTGTGCACGCGGGCGCCGCCGAGCTCCTCGGCACCGACGCTCTGACCGGTCGCTCCCCTGACGAGGTTCGGTCCCCCGAGGCCCATGAAGGACGTGCCCTCGACCATGAGGATCACGTCGGAGAGCGCCGGGAGGTACGCGCCGCCGGCGATGCACGGCCCCATGACCGCTGCGAGCTGCGGGATCCGCAGGTAGCGGCGCATCACCGAGTTGTAGTAGAAGATGCGGGCCGCTCCGTACTGTCCCGGAAACACGCCGCCCTGATAGGGCAGGTTCACGCCGGCCGAATCCACGAGGTACACGATCGGGATGCGGCAGCGCATCGCGATCTCCTGGGCACGCAGGATCTTCCTGATCGTCTCGGGCCACCACGAGCCGGCCTTCACGGTCGCGTCGTTGGCGACCACGACGACCTCCCGCCCCCGGATCCGTCCCACCGTGGTGACCACCCCGGCGGCCGGAGCCCGTCCGTCGTAGAGGTCGTGGGCGACGAGGAGGCCGATCTCCACGCTCGGCTCGTCGGGGTCGAGCAGCCGCTCGATCCGCTCGCGCGCCGTGAGCTTGTCCTGAGCGTGCTGCCGCGCGATCCGCTCGGCTCCCCCGCCCTGCCGCAGGCGCGCCCGGAGATCCTTGAGCTCCGCGGAAAGGCGGCCCAGCCGCCCGCTGGGACCGCCCTCGGTACGGGTCGTCAGCGGCACCGCGAACCGTCCGGCGGGCACCCCCGGGCGCGGGGCTCCGAGCGGAGACCGCCGCTCTCGGGGCCGCCGCGGTGGATCACGTCGCCTCCTGCGCGGCGAACCACTCCCGGACGTAGTCGATCGCCGCCGACGTCGGCGTCCCCGGGCCGAAGAGCCGGCCGATCCCCATCTTCTCGAGCGCGGCCACGTCGTCCTCCGGGATGATGCCCCCGCCCGTGAGGAGGACACGGTCCGCGCCGGCGTCGGCCAGCAGCTCCTGGACGCGCGGGAAGAGCGTCATGTGCGCGCCGGACAGGACCGACATCGCCACCACGTCCACGTCCTCCTGGACGGCCGCGTTGACGATCATCTCGGGGGTCTGGTGCAGCCCCGTGTAGATGACCTCGAAGCCCGCGTCCCGAAACGCGCTCGCGATCACCTTCGCTCCTCGGTCGTGTCCATCGAGCCCGGGCTTGGCGACGAGGACTCGGATCTTACGCTCGAATTCGGTCATGTCGGGGGCTTTGCAGCGGGTCGGC
>JBFFWJ010000068.1:0-10658 GCA_041570315.1 Longimicrobiales bacterium
GATCGACGCCTCCAATATGCTCAAGCCGGCGCTCCCGCGCGGCGAGCTTCAGTGCATCGGGGCGTCGACCCTCAACGAGTACCGCAAGTACATCGAGAAGGACGGCGCGCTGGAGAGGCGCTTCCAGCCGGTGATCGTGGACCCGCCGGCCGTGGACGAGACCGTGGAGATCCTCAAGGGGCTCAGGGGCCACTACGAGGACCACCATCGCATCGTCATTCCGGACGAGGCGCTCGAGCACGCCGCGAGGCTGGCCGACCGCTACATCACGGACCGATTCCTGCCCGACAAGGCCATCGACGTGATCGACGAGGCCGGCGCGCGCGCGCGCATCGCCAGCCAGGTGCCCCCGGCCGACGTCGAGGAGCTCAAGGAGCAGCTCGCTGAGATCGCCAAGCGCAAGGAGGAGGCGATCGGCGACCAGGACTTCGAGCGGGCTGCCGAGCTGCGGGACGAGGAGCGGGAGTTCAGCCAGGCCATCCGCCAGCGTCAGGAGGCGTGGGAGGAGGAGCGCAAGCAGCACCGCCCGGAGATCAGCACCGAGGACGTCGCGTTCATCGTCGGGCGGTGGACCGGGATTCCCGTCACGCGCATCCGTCAGACCGAGTCGGAGCGCCTCGTCAAGATGGAAGACGCGCTGCACGAGCGGATCGTGGGACAGCACGATGCGATCGAGGCCATCAGCCGCGCGATCCGGCGGAGCCGTGCGGGGCTCAAGGACCCGAGGCGCCCCATCGGCTCGTTCATCTTCTCGGGCCCGACCGGCGTCGGGAAGACGGAGCTGGCGAGAGCGCTCGCGGAGTTCCTCTTCGACGATCGCGAGGCGCTGATTCGCGTCGACATGAGCGAGTACATGGAGAAGTTCTCCGTCTCGCGACTGATCGGCGCGCCTCCGGGCTATGTCGGCTACGAGGATTCCGGCGCCCTGACCAAGGCGGTCCGTCGCCGTCCGTACTCGGTCGTTCTGCTCGACGAGATCGAGAAGGCTCACCCGGACGTGTTCAACATCCTCCTGCAGGTCCTGGACGAGGGGCACCTGACGGACAACTACGGCCGGGTGATCGACTTCAAGAACACCGTGCTGATCATGACCTCGAACCTCGGGGCCCGCGACATCAGCAAGGGTGGGGGGCTCGGCTTCCAGGCCGCCGACCCGCAGTCGAGCTACGAGATCATGAAGGACAAGGTCGCCCAGGAGATCGAGCGCGCGTTCAACCCGGAGTTCCTGAACCGGGTCGACGACACGATCGTCTTCCACCCGCTCACCCGGGAGGAGATCGGCCAGATCGTCCACATCCTCATGAAGGACGTGCGCAAGCGTCTCGAGGACGAGGAGATCTCGCTGCGCCTGACCGACGAGGCGATCGAGTTCCTGGTCGAGCGAGGGTACGACGAGAAGTTCGGGGCCCGCCCGCTCAAGCGGGCGATCCAACGGTATCTGGAGGATCCGCTGTCGGAGAAGATACTCCAGGCGGAGTTCAGCGCCGGAGACGAGATCGAGGTGCACGTCGATCCCGAGGACGAGCGCCTCACGCTGCAGACGGAGCCTGCGACGAAGACGTGAGGCAATGCTCATGAGCTCCCCGAGGGTCCCGAGGAAGGCCACCGCGCTCGCGGCGGCCTTCTTCGGCGTCATGGCGGCAAGCGCGGTGGTCGGGCCGGTCGCCGCCCAGCAGCAGGCGGGCGCACCCGTGCGCGTCGACTCGATCGCCGTGGAGGGCAACGAGCGAATCCAGGCCTCCAGCATCGTCGGCCTGTTCGGAGTCCAGCCGGGGCAGTCGATCACCTTCCGCGACATCCAGCGGGGCCTCAAGCAGCTCCTCAACAGCGGTCAGTTCTCCGACGCCATCGTGCGGGCGCGCGGCAACGACCCGACGATCCTCGTCCTCCAGGTCCAGGAGCAGCCGATCGTGCGCCGGGTCTCGATCACCGGGCTCGACAACGTCTCGGTCAGGGAGGTTCGCGACACCACCGGCCTGAACACCGGCTTTCCCCTCAGCCGCCAGAGCGTCCTCGACGCCAAGGCGTTCATCCGCTCCGAGCTCGCCGGCGAGGGGATCCCCTTCGCCGAGATCGACGACCGCATCGTGGAGCTCGACGGGAACGAGATCGAGCTGATCCTGGACGTCTCGGAGGGTCAGCGCATCACGGTCGCGCAGCTCGAGTTCGTCGGCAACCAGAGCCTGAGCCGCGGCGATCTGGCCAGCGCGATGAACGTGAAGTCCGAGGGCTTCTGGTGGTTCCGCTCCGGCTCGTACGACCAGCTCGAGCTGGCGGTGGACCTGGAGGAGAGCCTGCCCAGGCTGTATCGCTCCCGGGGGTACCTGGACTTCGAGGTCGTCCGGGACACGATGGTCATCGATCCGAACACCGGGAAGGCGCGGATCGAGATCGCCGTGGACGAGGGCGAGCAGTACCGGCTCGGCACCTTCGAGGTGCAAGGCAACACGGTCTTCGAGGACGACGCCCTGAAGGGCCTCTTCCTCAGGGAGGAAGGCGGGCTTCTGCAGAGCCTGGGACTGCGCGGCAGGCAGGACGACGTCCGAACCGGCCAGATCTTCGACGGGGAGGCCTTCAACGAGGCGATCCAGATCGTTCTTGAGCGCTACCGCAATCGCGGGTACCTCTACGCCCAGGTGAATCCCGTCGTGGACGTCGTGCCGGGCGAGGGCGACGCGCCTCCGGTCGTGAACGCGACGTGGGAGGTCATCGAGGGCACGCCCGCCATCGTGAACCGCGTCTCGATCTCGGGCAACGAGTACACCTACGACTGGGTGATCCGCAACCAGATCTTCGTGGTTCCGGGCGACGTGTACAGCCAGGACTTTCTGCTGCGGAGCTACCAGAACATCTCCGCGCTCGGCTTCTTCGAGGCCCCGATGCCCTTCCCGGACATCACGCCCCTGGAGAACGGGGACGTGGACGTGACCTTTCACGTGGTCGAGAAGCAGACGGGCTCGATCAACTTCGGGACCTCGGTCGGGGGCGGCGTGGGGCTCTCCGGGTTCATCGGATACGAGCAGCCCAACCTCTTCGGGCAGGCCAAGGCCGGCTCGCTGCGCTGGGATTTCGGTCGGTTCCTCAACAGCTTCGAGATGACCTACACCGACCCGGCGCTCTTCCAGAGCCGGATCTCGGGGACGCTGTCCCTCTTCAACTCCCGGGACCGCTTCTTCCAGTTCTCGTCGGGCCGGCGGCGGCGCATCGGTGCGAACCTCCGGATCGGGCTGCCGTGGCGTGGCTCCCAGTACACGAGGGTCTTCTTCGGCTACGGCATCTCGCGCACGAAGTACGAGCTGTTCAGCGACGTCGACGACACCTCGCTCTTCGGACGCCCCCCCGGCGTCCAGAGCCAGCTCTCGGTCGGGGTCACACGCGCCACGCTCGACCACCCGCTCTTCCCGACGCTCGGCTCGCGGCAGAACATCAACGTCGAGCAGAACGGGGGCGTCCTCGGGGGAGACGGCAACTTCACCCGCGTGCTGGGCGACGGGACGTGGTGGGTGCCCGTGGGCCGGCTCGGCGGCGAGGAGTCCGGCGGCGGCATTCGCTTCGCCCTGGGGCTCACGCTTCGCGGAGGCGCGGTGTTCGGCGACGCCGGGGCGTTCCCCTTCGAGCGCTTCTGGATGGGCGGCGTTCAGTTCGGCCAGAACCTGCGGGGGTACGACGAGACCTCGATCACGCCCTTCGGCTACTTCCCGGAGCGCTCCGGGGGCATCTCCGACATCGACCGGCTCGGCGACGCCTTCTTCAGCCTGACGGCCGAGTACGCGGTGCGGCTGAGCGACCAGATCGGGATGGGCTTCTTCTACGACGCCGGAGCGGTCTGGCAGGACCCGCGCGACTTCGATCCCTCGAGCCTCTTCCGGGGAGCCGGCTTCGGGGCGCAGATCGTCACGCCGTTCGGACCGATCGGGCTGGATTACGCCTACGGCTTCGACAAGCTGGAGCCCGGGTGGCAGCTCCACTTCCGCATGGGGCCGGGCTTCTGATCGCGGCCTGAAGGTTGCACCTTTCAGGGCTGGACGACCGGGGCGGAACACGGGAACATGCGGGCCCCTGAGGACTACGATTCTCCGACCGGCCGATCGCCATCAGACGGAGTGACACACATGCGACGCACCGTGCCCGCGCTGACTGCGCTTGCCTTCCTGCTCTTGGCAGGGGCCGCGGAGGCGCAAACGCTCAAGATCGGGTACATCAACTCGCAGGAGATCCTCGCGAACGCTCCGGGAGCCGAAGAGGCCGGGCAGCAGTTCGATCAGGAGATGCAGGGCTACCAGAGCGAGATCGCCCAGCTCGAGGAGGAGCTCAACGCGATGCAGCAGCGCCTGCAGCAGCAGCAGCTCACGCTGTCGCCGGAGGCCAAGGCGAACCGCGAGCAACAGCTTCAGGCGAAGCTGAACGAGTACCAACAGCGCACGGTCCAGCTGCAGCAGCTGGCGGATCAGCGGCGAGCCGCCCTCATCCAGCCGGTCATGGACAGCATCACGGCGGTCATCGAGTCGATCCGGGAGGAAGGCGCGTACTCGCTCATCCTGGACGTCGCAGCCGGCTCGATCATCTCGGCCGACCCGGCCCTGGACCTGACCCAGATGGTGATCGATCGGCTCCAGGCCTCTCCGGGAGGCCCGCAATAGCCGGCGTCGGGGAAGCGTCGGTCCCCGGGGGCCCACGGCGCGGTTCCGTCCGCGCCCGTGGGCCCCTCTCTCTTTGTCGGGCTTGGAGGGCACGCTCTGGGGGGGCGTGGTGAGCGCGGCGGGAACGGAAGGATCCGAGCCCGGGCTGTCGCTCGGCGAAGTCGCGGAGCTGGTCGGGGGGCGCGTCGAGGGTGACGACACGCTCCGCGTCACCGGCGTCGCCCCCGTGGACGAGGCCGACCCGACGCGGCTGGCCTTCCTCGCGCTCCGGCGGTACGTGCGCTACGTCGCGGAATGCCCGGCGGCCGGCTTCCTCGTCTCGGCGGATCTCTCCGAGGTGGTTCCGGCGGGCAAGCCGTGCGTGATCGTCGACGAGCCGTATCCTGCGCTGAGGACGCTGCTGGCGCGCCTGCACCCCGAGGTCGACGTCCCGGCCGGGGTCCACCCGACGGCCGTCCTCGAGCCGGGGGTGCGCCTGGCCGAGGGAGTGCACGTGGGGCCCTATGCGGTCCTCGAGCGTGACGTCGTCGTCGGGTCGGGCGCGGTGATCGGCGCCCACTGCGTGGTCGGGCGCGGCTCCACCGTCGGCGCCCGCTCGAGGCTGCATCCCCACGTGGTCGTGTACCACGACTCGGTGATCGGCGCCGACGTGATCGTCCACGCGGGCGCGCGCATCGGCTCCGACGGCTTCGGATACACCCTCGTCGACGGTGAGCACCGGAAGATGCCCCAGGTGGGGCGGGCGATCCTCGAGGACGGCGTCGAGATCGGCGCCAACACGACGGTGGATCGCGGCTCGCTGGGGGATACCAGAGTCGGAGCCGGCTCGAAGATCGACAATCTCGTGCAGATCGCGCACAACGTCCGCATCGGCGCCCGTTCGCTCCTCGCGGCCCTCGTCGGCATCGCGGGCTCCACTCGGCTCGGTGAGCAAGTGTGGGTGGGTGGCCAGGCCGGAGTGGTCAACCAGCTCGAGATCGGCGACGGGGCGCGCATCGCGGTGCGAACCGTCGTGTGGCGTGACGTCGCCGCCGGCGAGACCGTGTCCGGGTATCCTGCCCGGCCCCACCGTGAGGACCTCCGCCGGCAGGCTCACGTCGGGCGGCTCCCACGGCTGGTCGAGCGGGTCGAGCGTCTGGAGGCGGAAGTCGAGCGCCTCTCGGCCGGCTCATGAGCCCGGGCACGAGGGGCAGCGGCGCGCAGCTCGCCGGGGTCCTCCCGTACGCGAACGCGGCTTCAGCCGTTAGCTTTGCCGTTTCGCGCGGCACCTCGACCGGCCAGCCTTCATGAGCCCCGTCCAGCGCACGATCTCACGGGAAGCCTCCCTCGACGGCGTGGGGGTGCACTCCGGCACCCGGGCGTCCATCACCTTCCGGCCGGCGGATCCCGACACCGGCGTGGTCTTCCGCCGCATGGACCTCCCCGGGACGCCCGACGTCCCGGCCGATCTCGATCACGTGATCGGCACCGAGCTCGGTACCACGCTGGGGTGCGGCGAGGCGAAGGTGCTCACGGTCGAGCACGTCCTGGCCGCGCTCGTCGCCGTTCGCGTCGACAACGTGGTGATCGAGGTCACCGGACCGGAGATCCCGATCCGAGACGGCTCCTTCTCGCACTACGTGGAGGCGCTCGACGAGGCGGGACCGGTCGAGCAGGCGGCCGAGGCGAAGGTGGTCGGCGTGGATACGCCCATCGACGTGAGCGGGGAGGGAGGCCAATCTTACGTGGCCGTCCCCTCGGACACGCTGCGAGTCTCCGCATCCATAGACTTCGACCACCGCTGCATCGGCCGGCAGTACGGATCCTTCCTGATCGACGAAAGGCGGTTTCGGCGAGAGCTCGCGGCGGCGAGGACCTTCGGCTTCCGCAGCGACGCCGAGGAGCTGCACGCCCGCGGCCTCGCGCTCGGCGCGTCGCTCGAGAACGCCGTCGTGCTCGACGACCAGGGCGTCATGAACGACGCCGGCCTGCGCTTCGACGATGAGTTTCTGCGCCACAAGGTCGGCGACATCGTGGGTGATCTCGCGCTCCTCGGGTCACGCCTGGAGGCGCACGTGGTCGCCGAGCGACCGAGCCACGGGGGCAACGTCGCGCTCGCGCGCGCCGTTCGCGCCCAGGCCCGCCGGGGCGGGCCCGCGGTTGCGGACACGGCTCGGATCATGCAGTTCCTCCCTCATCGGTACCCGATGCTTCTGGTGGACCGCATCATCGACTTCCAGGAGGGCCACAGCATCGTCGGGATCAAGAACGTGACGATCAACGAGCCCTTCTTCCAGGGGCACTACCCGGGGCACCCGATCATGCCGGGGGTCCTGATCGTGGAGGCGATGGCGCAGTGCGGCGGCCTGCTCCTCATGGACAAGGTCGACGACCCGGAGGACAAGGTCGTGTATTTCATGACGATGGATAAGGTGAAGTTCCGGCGACCCGTCGTGCCGGGAGACACCCTCGTGTTCGAGCTCGAGGTCGTCCAGTTCCGCCGCCAGGTCTGTAGGATGCGCGGACGGGGCCTCGTGGACAGGCAGGTGGTCGTGGAGGCCGAGTTCATGGCCCGGATCATGGATCGATGACTATGCGAGAGCCGGCTGTAGAATCCCGCGCGGAGACGCAGGTCCACCCCACGGCGATCGTCGATCCCGATGCCGTCCTGGGGGCGGGCGTGACGGTGGGTCCGTGGGCCTTGATCGGGCCCGGCGTGCGCATCGGCGACGGCACGGAGATCGGCCCGCGCGTGCTCGTCGAACGGGACACGATCCTGGGAGAGGACTGCTTCATCGCCAACGGCGCGGTCCTCGGCACCGACCCCCAGGACCTGAAGTACAAGGGCGAGCACACCACCCTGCAGGTGGGCGACCGAACGATCGTGCGGGAGTTCGCCACGCTCAACCGGGGGACGTCCGCGTCCGGCAGGACCGTGGTTGGGAGCGACTGTCTTCTCATGGCGTACACGCACGTCGCCCACGACTGCGAGATCGGCAACCACGTGATCCTGGCCAACTCGGTCAACATGGCCGGGCATGTCCTGGTCGAGGACTGGGCGATCGTCGGTGGCGTGACGCCCATCCACCAGTTCGTCCGCATCGGCGCGCACGCCTTCGTCGGCGGGGGTTCGCGGGTCCCCCAGGACGTGCCCCCGTACTGCCGGGCGGCCGGCAACCCGCCGAAGCTCTACGGGCTCAACTCGGTGGGGCTGGAGCGCCGTGGGCTCTCGGTCGAGGTTCGCAGGGCGCTCAAGCATGCCTACCGCGTGCTCTTCCAGGGCGACGAGAACCTGTCCCACGCCGTCAAGCGCGCGGAGCAGGAGGTCGCCTCCATCCCCGAGGTCCGACAGATGCTCGAGTTCATCCGCGCCAGCGAGCGCGGCGTCATCGTCTGACCCCGGCTTCCCCCGCCGATGTCGCTGATTCGCGTCCGCCGGAGACGGAAGAGGAACTGGCTCTCGGCCCGGAAGGGGATGCCGGCCGGGCGCCTCCTCGCCCTGCTCGTGTTGACGCTCGCCGCCATCTGGTACCTGAGCTGGCGGTTCTGACGGAATCTCGCCGGTGAGCGGGCCCACCGTCCTTCTCCTGGCCGGCGAGGCTTCGGGGGACCATCACGGCGCGGCCCTGGCCGGCGCGCTTCGTGCCCGCTGGCCCTCCGTGCGCCTTCTCGGAACCGGTGGGCCGCTGATGCGGTCGCAGGGGGTGGACCTGCTCGCCGGGCTCGACGACCTGGCGGTCATGGGCTTCGTCGAGGTCCTGCCCAGGATCCCGTACTTCCGGAGCCTCGAGCGCAGGGTGCTCGGCCTGCTCGACGACGGGTCGGTCGACCTCGTCGTCCTCGTCGACTATCCCGGCTTCAACATGCGGATCGCGCGGGCGGCCCACGCCCGGGGTCACAGGGTGCTGTACTACATCGCGCCGCAGGTATGGGCCTGGCGTACCGGGCGGGCGGCCAGGCTGGCCGAGACGACCGACCGGGTCGCCGTCATCCTTCCCTTCGAGGCCGAGCTGCTGACCCGGTACGGGGTGCGCGCGACGTACGTCGGGCACCCGCTGCTCGACCGGCCCGAGGACGTCGCGTCGGATCGCGACTTCCGCCGAGCGTGGGGACTGGACCCCGAGCGGCCCCTCCTGGCGCTGCTGCCGGGCTCCCGGCGCCAGGAGCTCGCCCGGCACCTGGGCCCGTTCTCGAGAATCGCGTCGCTCGTGGCCGCGGCCCGTCCCGACGTCCTTCCGGTCCTCTCCCGGGCGCCCTCGGTGGAGTCTCGGCCCTTCCGAGACGCTCCCTTCCCGGTCGTGGAGGATACCCGGGCCTTGCTGCGCCACGCCGACGCCGGCCTCGTGAAGTCGGGCACGTCGACGCTCGAGGCCGCGCTCGAGGGCCTTCCGCACGCGATCGGCTACGCGACGGGCCGTATCTCCTGGGCCATCGGACGCCGCCTGGTCAGGGTCGAGCACGTGGGGCTGCCCAACCTGATCGCCGGCGAAGCCATCGTGCCGGAGTTCCTGCAGGACGAGCTGGAGCCGCGGCGGGTGGCGGCCGCGCTGCTGGACCTCCTCGAGCGCGGCGGTGAGGCCCGGGCGCGACAGCTCGAGGGCCTCGCTCGCGTGCGCTCGGCGCTCGGAGAGCCCGGGGCGGCCGAGCGCGTGGCCGGGCTCGCCGCCGAGCTGCTGGAGGGGCGGGGAGGATGAGCGAGCTGAAGTTCGAGGCCGCGGGGGTCCTGGGCACGGGCCTCGTCGCCGGGCTCTTCCTCACGACCCGCGTGAGCAGGGTGGGGGCCGAGCACTACGAGCGCTTCCGCAGCCGGGGACGGCCCGTGATCTTCGTCTTCTGGCACGGCCAGCTCCTGCCGCTCGTCCACTACCACCGCGGCGAGCGCATCGTCGTGCTGGTCAGCGAGCACGACGACGGGGAGTACATCACGAGGGTCATCCGGCGCAACGGCTTCGGCGTCGTACGGGGCTCGAGCACGCGCGGGGGCACGAAGGGCCTCAGAGGCCTCGTGCGGGCGGCGCGCCGCGGCCACGACCTCGCGCTCACGCCGGACGGTCCGAAGGGCCCGCGCGGGGAGTTCAAGCCCGGCGCGCTCGCCGTGGCGCAGATGACCGGACTGCCCATCGTGCCCCTGGCGGTCGGCGCGTCGGCCGGGTGGCGGTTCCGGAGCTGGGACGGCTTCCTCGTGCCCAAGCCGCTGTCACGGCTCACGATCGAGTACCTCCCGCCGACCTTCGTGCCGCGGGACGCGGGTCGCGCGGAGCTGGAGAAGATGGCCTCCGAGCTCGGACGGGCCCTCAACGACCTGGAGGGGCGGCTGGCGGCGGTGGGGACGCCTTGAGGGCGGCGGTCGAGCGTTTCGCGCGCCGCTGGTGGGCCGGTGAGCTGGGCGGGGCCGGGCGGCTCCTCGACGTCGTGACGGCCCCGGCCTCCGGGCTCTGGGCCGCCGTGACCGCGGTCCGCAACGCGCGCTACGACCGCGCCCGCGGGGCCTCGGTGCCGGGGCTCGCCGTCGTGTCGGTGGGGAACCTGGCCGTGGGAGGCACGGGAAAGACGCCCGTGGCCTCCTGGGTCGCCGGCGTGCTGCAGCGGGGAGGAAGGTCTCCCGCGCTCCTCCTGAGCGACTACGGGCGCGATGAGAGGCTCCTGCACGGCCGATGGCGGCCGGACGTGCCCGTCGTCTCGGCTCGCGACCGCGTCGAGGCGGCGCGGCGGGCACGGCTGAAGGGAGCCGACGTCGCCGTCGTCGACGACGGCTTTCAGCACCGCAGGCTGGGGCGGGCGGTCGACCTCGTGCTGATCGCCGCGGAGGATGCCTTTCCGGGCCGCAGGCTTCCCAGGGGTCCGTACCGGGAGGGGCCGAGCGCTCTGCGGCGAGCCTCGGCGGTCGTCGTCACCCGTCGCACGGCCACCCGAGCGGCGGCGCGGCAGACGGCGGACCGGCTCGCCCGCGTCGCGGCATCGGCCGTGCGCGCGGCCGTCCACCTGGCCCCCGGTGGCTGGAGCGACCTGGAGGGCAGCGCCGCGGGCGCGCCCGAAGGC
>JBFFWJ010000069.1:0-10651 GCA_041570315.1 Longimicrobiales bacterium
CGCCGATGACGGGCGCGTCGGACCCGGTGCGGGTCGCGGCCCGCTTGGCGCTGCCGGGGGGGCGCCGCTTCCTCCTGGTCATCGGGGACCTGCTGCGCGAGCCCGTCGACGCGATCGTCAACGCCGCCAACGGCCACCTGGCGCACGGTGGCGGGATCGCGGCCGTGATCGCGCGCGCCGCGGGACCCGCGCTCGACGAGGAAGGGCGCGCGTGGGTGGCCGAGATGGGCCCCGTGCCCACGGGAGAGGCCGTCGTGACCACCGCAGGGAAGCTGCCGTTCGAGGGCGTCATCCACGCGGTGGGGCCGCGGCTGGGCGACGGCGACGAGGCGGCCAAGCTGACGAGCGCGGTCGGGAGCGCGCTCGAGCGCGCGCACGAGCACGGTTGGCGGGCGGTGTCGTTTCCCGCGATCAGCTCGGGGATCTTCCGCGTGCCGCTCGACGTGTGCGCGCGTGCGTACGTCGAGGGCGTGCGCTCCCACGTCGAGACGCATCCCGACTCCTCGCTCGAGGAGGTCAGGCTGTGCGTCTTCGACGGCCCGCTCGTGGAGCTGGTGGCGGGCGAGATGGAGAGGGCGGGGGGCGGCGCGGGCTAGAGCGGCCTGCTACCTCACCGAGGGCCCGCCGGCCCGCCCCGGCGTCCCCGGCCAGGGGGTGCGCTGAGCTCACGGTACTGCTGCAGCGCCGCCACGACCTTGAAGCGGACGACCATCCGGCCGATCTCGGGAGACGCCAGCGTCGGATCTCCGGTGACGCCCGCGTCCGGGCTCCCTCCTCCGGGCATGCGGAGGTCGTTGCGGACGCCGTCGGGGAAGACGTACATGACGGCCGACGTGTCGGTGATCCCGGCGTGGGATCCGATCGTCTCCATGTCGTAGCCGAACGCGGCCTGCAGCCAGGCGCGCGAGTACTCCTGACCCTTCCTGTAGTAGTCCACGAGCGCCCAGACGCGCGTGTCCGTGTCCGCCCACTCCTCGCTCAGGCGGGTCGCGACCGCCTCCATGCCGGCCTGGTCGCCCCCGCTGTCGCCGATGAAGAGGATCCGCGTGAAGCCGTGCGACTGCAGGCTGCGCGCCGCGGCCTCCAGCAGGTTGTCGTAGCTCGGGGAGGGGTTCGTGATGACACCCGGCTTGTCCCCGAAGTCGGGGCGCTCGTAGCTGCCCTCCGGCACCCACGCCACGGTGGGTGCGACGAGGGCGTCGCCCAGCTCGCCCGCGATCTCGCCCGCTGCGAAGGTCACGATGTAGTTGTGCTTGCCCATGACCATGTGCGGCCCGTTCTGCTCCGTGCCCCCGATGGGCACGATGACCGTCGTCTTGCCGGCGGCCATCGCGTCGCGGATCTCGGTCCAGGTCATCTGCTCGATGTACGGGTCTCCGGGGCCCTGGGCGGCGACGGACGGCGCGGCGAGGGCGAGTGCGGCGATCGCCAGGACGAATCGAATGCTCCTCATGGTCTAGTCCTCCTGGCGGTCGGCGAGGCCGGCGCGGATCTGCGCCAGCGCGTTGTCGATCTTGATGCGGAGCAGCACGGCGCCGAGCTCGGCCGATGCGAGGGACGGATCACCCCGCACGCCGGAGTCCTCGAACCCTCCCTGCGGCGCGGCCAGCTCCATGCGGAGGTGGTTGGCGTTGACGAAGAGGAGCTGAGAGGTGTCGGTCATGCCGGCGTGGGTCCCGATCTGGTCGTCGGCGTAGCCGAGCCCGCCGAGGTACTCGTCGATGTCGTCGCCGCTCTTCGCGTAGTAGTCGCCGATGAAGTGCGCGCGCGTCGCGGTCCCGGCCCACTCGTCGTTGAGCCGGTCGGTCACCGTCGCCATGCCGCGCTGGTTTCCTCCGGAGTCCCCGATGAAGACGATGTCGGTGAAGCCGGCGGCGGCGTGGCTCTTCGCCGTGTGCACGAGGAGCTCCTGGAACCACTCCTCGGGCAGCGTGATCGTGCCCGGCATGCGCATGTGGCCACCCGCGTCCGCGCCCCACCGACCCTCGGGCACGTAGGTGATGATCGGCGAGATCAGCGCGTTCCCGAGCGTCCTCGCGACCTGGTCCATGGTGTACTCGAGGATGTACTTGTGCTTGCCCATGACCATGTGGGGGCCGTTCTGCTCGGTCCCCGCGGTGGGGATGATCACCGTCGTCTTCCCCGACCGGATGTGGTCCCGGATCTCCATCCACGTGAGCGCATCGATGAAGAGCGCGTCGGGCGGGGATTGGGCGAGCGCGGGCGTCACGAGCGGCACGGCCAGCGTGAAGCCGGCGAGAGCGATCAGCGCGCGTCTGTTCATCGACGTACACCTCCGTGGGGAACCGTGACTCCCGATCGACCCCAAAGTCGGAGCGGGCCGGCGGGCCGGCAAGCGGAGCGCGCCGGGTGGGGACTGGCCCGGGCGTTGCCCGCTGCCCCATTATCCCGGACGGACCCCGTCGGACCCGTCGAACGAGGAAACGATAGCGATGGCCCCCAAGCGCCCGGTCGGAATCCCGATGCTCGCCCTGCTCGCCGCCACGGCCTCACTCGCGGCGCCCGCCGGCGCCCAGAACTGGGCGCCGAACCCCTATCGCACGGTCGAAGGCGTGTGGGGGCAGCTCCCGGAGGGCCGCACCTGGGGCTCGACGAGCGCGGTGTACCCGGACGTCGACGGGATGCGCATCTGGGTCGCCGAGCGCTGTGGCGCCAACCTGTGCGAGCCCCGGCCGGACCTGGACCCCGTCCTGCTCTTCTCGCCCGACGGTGAGCTGCTGCGCAGCTTCGGCGCCGGGATGATCATGTGGCCGCACGGCATCCACGTCGACCCCGAGGGCAACGTCTGGGTCGCCGACGCGCGCGGCTCGCAGGACGGGACCAAGGGCCACCAGGTGCACAAGTTCAGCCCCGAGGGCCAGCTTCTCATGAGCCTGGGCACCGCCGGCGAGGCCGGGGACGACGAATCGCACTTCAACCAGCCCTCGGACGTGCTCGTCTCGCCCGACGACGGATCGATCTTCGTCGTCGACGGACACGGCGCGGGCGGGAACAACCGGGTCGTCAAGTTCGACGCACGGGGCGACTTCCTGATGGAGTGGGGGGAGACGGGCAAGGAGAACGGGGAGTTCCGCGATCCCCACGCGCTCGCGATGGACTCCCAGGGCCGCCTCTTCGTGGGCGACCGCAACAACAGCCGCATCCAGATCTTCACCCAGGACGGCCAGCACATCGCGACGTGGACGCAGTTCGGGCGGCCGAGCGGCCTCTACATCGACCGCAACGACGTCCTCTACGTCGCGGACTCCGAGTCCACGAACTCCGGAGGAATGAACAACATGGGCTACGTGCGCGGGATCCGGATCGGCAGCGTGCGCGACGGGCTCGTGACGGCGTTCATTCCCGATCCGGAGTGGAGCATCGGCGTGAGGGGGACGACCGCGGCCGAGGGCGTGGCGGCGGACGTGTGGGGCAACGTGTACGGGGCCGAGGTCGGACCCCGCATGCTGCGCAAGCACGTGCGCGTCCGGTAGGTGACGGGCGTGGAGCCGGCGCTTCGACCGGCGGAGCGGGCTCCGGCGCGCGACCCGGCCTGACGGGCGCGGTGGACACGGGCCCCATCCTCGAGACCGCCGAGGATCCGGCGCGAAACCGGCCGAGCGCGTCCTTTTCGCCCGTCCGCCCGGACAAGTTCGTCCTCCTGTCTCTGCTGACGTTCGGCGCCTACGAGGTGGTCTGGCTCTATCGCAACTGGCGCGAGGTGCGGGAGTCGGAAGGGTCGAACATCTGGCCCTGGGCGCGCGCGCTCTTCGGCCCGATCTGGTACTACCCGCTCCTCGGGCGCCTCGAGGTCAGGGGCCGCCTCGGGCTCGCCGTGGCCTTCTGGCTGTGCCTGGGCCTGTCCCGCCTGCCGGACCCGTACTGGCTGCTGAGCTCCCTCTCGATCGTGCCCCTCCTGCCGGCGGTGGCCGCGGTCAACGGGCTCAACCGGGGCGTCGCCCGGTCGGCCGTGCCGAGCTACGCCTGGCGGAAGCGGAGCGTCGCGGTTCTCGTGATCGGCGTGCTGGTGGTGCCTTTGATGTCGGCCGGGGCCTTCGGTCCCCCGACCGCCGTCGTCTCCGGACCTCGGATGAGAGCGGTCGATGCCCGCTACCTCTCCGGAGTGGGGCTCCTCGAGGAGGGTGAGGAGATCCTGTACTTCTACTCCCCGGGCTACCTGTCGGCGCGCGGTGAGGGCACGTTCGCGAGCAATCTCGGGGTCACGAGCTACTGGACGGATCCCGTGAGCGAGGATCTCTCGTTCGCGTTCCTGCGCTACGAGGAGATCGTGGACATCGAGGTCAACTACTCCACGAGCTTCCTCGATGACACCGTGGTTCGCATCACCGGTCCGGACGAGGTCTGGTTCGTCTTCTTCCTCTCCGCGGAGGGCGGGGGTGACCGCCTCTTCCTCGAGGAGGTCGAGCGACGCCGACGCGGCGGTCCGCCGGACCGGGTGTCGGCGTGAGCGTCCGACGGGCGGGCCGTGCGGGACTCGGTCCATGAGGCTCACCGTCGAGGAGCATCCTGCGGCGATCCGGCGGTACGCGCATCTCAAGCCTGCGCCGGGCGCCCGGATCAGCCCCTGCGCCGTCCTGTGCCCCGGAACGAGGCGGACGTGCACGCTCGAGAAGGGCCATCGGGGCCCGCACGCCGCGCATGGGCTGTTCAACAGGGTCCTGGCGGTCTGGGACTCGGGGGCGCGGGGCGCGGCGGCGGCGCGCGCCTCGCAGGCCCGCGCGCGAAGCGGCGGGGCGGCGAAGCGTCCGGTGGGGCTCCCCTCGCGAAGCCCGACCGGGGCGCTCGAGGCGCTGCGCGACATCTCGGCGCGCATCGCCGCGTCCTGGGACCTGATCGCCTTCCTGGTTCTCTTCGCCGTCTTCGTGAAGTTCGCGATCGACGTGCTGCTGACCCTCCGCTGAGGGCAGCGCGAAGCTACGTCACCCGCGAACCGCCCGCTTCACCAGGTTCTCCATGAGCGGGATCTTGAAGTGGTTGAAGTTGAGCGGCTCGGCCCCCCGCGACGCGATCGCGCCCGCCGCCTCCGCGAGCTCCTCGGAGCGTGTCTGCCCGCGGATCGCCCGCTCGACGGCCCGCATGCGCCTCGGGACGCACTGGACCGCGCCGCAGACGACCCGCGCCTCGTCGATCCGATCCCCGCTCGTGAGGAAGGCGGCCGCGACGCTGACCAGCGCGAAGTCCCAGCTGTTGCGGTCCGTGACCTTCTCGAAGTGGTAGTCCGCCCCGGACCACTCCGCCGGAAGGCGGATCGCGACCAGGAGGTCGCCAGGCTCGAGGACGGTCATGCGCTGGATGTCGACCGCGGGCTCCATGAAGAAGTCGCGGGCAGGGATCACGCGCTCGCCGCCCCGATTGCGCACGACCATCTCGGCGTCGAGCGCGACGAGCGCCACGCCGCAGTCCGAGGGCGTGACGGCGACGCAGCGGCTCGCGCCGAAGAGGGCGTGCTCCCGGTTCATCGCGTCGGGCGCGGCCGCGTAGCAGGTGTTGCCCCCCGCACGGTAGCAGGCGACACCCATCCGATAGTACCAGCAGCGCGTATCCTGGCAGACGTTCCCGCCGATCGTGCCGCTGTTGCGGATCTGCGGGCTCGCGACCTTGCGCGCGGCCTCGGCGAGCAGGCCGTAGCGCTCCCGCACGAGCGGGCTTCGCTCGATCTCGGTCAGGGTGGTCATGGCGCCGATCTCGAGCCCGCCGCCGGCCTCCCGTATGCCGAGGAGCTCGGCGATGCCGTCGAGGTCGATGATCGCCTCCGGCTCCTTGCCCCGGTCCTTGAACCAGTTCAGGCTGTCGTGGCCTCCGGCCAGCACCCACCCCGTGTCGCCGTGCCGCGCCATGAGCTGCAGCGCTTCGTCGACGTCGGCGGGCCGGTACAGGTCGAAGCCCGTCATCATGTCGCTCAGCATGGGCCTCTCCTCACTGACTGTTGGCCGCGAGCGGCTCGTAGGACTGGGACCGCTGCATGGCGGCGTTGACGATCATGTCCCGCACGATCGGCGTGCGGTTGAAGTAGTGCCCGCCGAGCGCGTCGGAGATCGCGCACAGGAGCGCGGCCGTGGCGCACCCCATGACCGGCTCCCCGACGCCCTTCGCGCCCACGGGGTTGTTGGGGTCGGCGATGTCGGTCGCCGCCCAGCGCATGACCGACGGGACGTCGAGGTAGGACGGAGGCTTGGCCTGGTAGAGGCCGACGGCACCGGGCAGCCCCCACTGGGGGTCGTAGACGTGCCGCTCGGTCGTCGCCATCCCGAAGCCCATGACCGCGCCGCCCTTCACCTGCGTCGCGAGGCTCTGGGGATGGAGCACGGTGCCGCAATCGGCGACCCCGAGGTAGTCGATGATCTCGTAGTGCCCGGTTTCGACGTCGAGCTCGATCTCGATGAAGCCGGCCGCGAGCGCCGGCACCATTCCGGTCTGGGGGATGTTGTCCCGGGCCACGCCCACGAGGCCGGTCCCCGCGATCACCGCCGTCGCGCTGCGCGTGAGCGGGTTGATGTCCTCGGGCACGTCGATCCCGCTGTACCTGCCCCCCAGCTCGATCGCGATCTGCGCCGCGCGCGCGTACGTGATCCGCCGCGCGGGGTTCGAGCGTCGGAACACGGTCTCGGCCTCGATGTCGTAGTCGTCGGGCGAGCCGCCCATCTCCATGGCCGCGATCGCCTTGAGCTTCTCGAGCGCGTCCATCGCGCCGGCGTAGTTCGTGCGCGTGGAGGTGAAGGAAGTGTTGCTCCCGAACTGGCCGAGCGTGAAGGGGAGCCCGCGGCTCGAGTCGCCGCGGTGGATCACGCAGCGCTCCCAGTCGTACTTGAGCACCTCGGCGGCGACGCGCGAGGTGGCCGCGTAGGAGTACGTGCCCAGGTTGCCCACGCCGCTGTGGATGTGGAGGATCCCGTCGGGCGCGATGCGCACCAGCCCGTCGAAGCCGCTGGCTCCTGCCGAGTGGAAGGCCGTGCCCACCGCGACGCCCGTCACCTTCGATCCGTTGCGCCGTCCGCTCCGCGCCCTGCGCTCGGCGTAGTCGAACTGCTCCGCGCCCATCTCGAGCGCTTCGCGCAGGTGCGCGCTGGTGATCGGGCTCTGCCCGGAGCTGTACAGCGACTCGCCCGTGGGCGCGTTGACCATGCGGATCTGCAGCGGGTCGATGCCGAGCTCCCGCGCGGCCTTGTCCAGGAGCGGCTCGATCGCCGCGTGCATCTGGTTCTGTCCGGGACCGCGCTGGGCGCCGCGGGGCGGCGTGTTCGTCAGCACGGAGATGCCGCGGAAGCGCATGGCGAGCGGCGTGTAGACGATCGACACCGCTCCGGCGGCGCTCCCCATGTCGCCGAAGCCCTGGTTGGGCCCGTTCTCCTGCACGATGTAGAGGTCGCACGCGGTCATGCGGCCGTCCTCGCGGAAGCCCATCCGCAGACGCCCCTGGAAGCCCGCCCGGGCCGAGCCGAGGAAGTACTCCTCCGCGCGGCTGATCCGCAGCATGACCGGACGCCCGACCTTGCGCGCCATCAGCGCGGGGATCGCCATGACCGGGTAGGCGCCGCCCTTCGAGCCGAAGCCGCCCCCGCAGTACTCGGCGATGAAGACGAGCTCGTCGGGCTCGATGCCGATCATGCGGGCCACGCCGGGATGCGCGTTGCTCTGGCTCTGGCAGGAGGCGTGCAGGTAGCACTTGCCGTCCCGCCAGTACGCCATCGCCGAGCGCGGCTCCATGGAGTGATGGGAGTTGCTCGCCGTGACCCAGCTCTCGTCGAGGACCAGCGCGGCCTCCGCGAAGCCCGCGTCGAGGTCGCCGTACGACCACTCGACGGTGGGCTCTCCCATGGGGAGCTGGCCCTCGCCCGCGGCGTCGAAATCCTCCCAGGTCCACTTGTGCTCGATGACCTGACGGTCGTCGCCGATCGCGTTGCCGGAGGTGCGAGCATTCGGCCCGCCCGGCATAAGGCTCTGCAGCGGGTCCGTGCAGAAGTCGAGCGGCTCAAGATCGAGCCGGATCGCCTCGACGGCGTTCTGCGCCGTCGTCTCGTCGACCGCGGCGATCGCGAGGATCGGCTCGCCGACGAAGTGCGGCTCGTTGGTCAGGATGTTGTTGCCCGGCTCGGGCACCTGGGGCACCTCGTCGGCGGTGAGCATGCCGACGACGCCCTCCATGCTCAGGGCCTCGCGCGCGTCGATGCCGCGCACCCGGCAGTGTGGCATCGGGCTCTTGAGCAGCCGGCAGAAGAGCATGCCGTCGGCGCGGAAGTCCTCGGCGTAGCGGGCCCGTCCCGTGACCTTCGCGCGGATGTCGGGCGGGGTGAAGTCCTTGCCCAGTAGCTCAGCCATGTCAGGCCTCCCTCGCGGCGCGCATCACGCCGTTGAGGTAGTGGTCGTATGCGCCGCAGCGGCAGAGGTTGCCCGACAGCGCCTCGCGGGCTTCGTCTCTGCTCGGGCTCGGGTTCGCGCGCAGGAGCGCGACGGCCGACATCACCTGCCCCGGCGTGCAGAAGCCGCACTGCGGGGCGAGCTCGTCGATGAAGGCCTGCTGGACCGGGTGCAGCGTGCCATCCTCGCTCTCCAGGCCTTCCACGGTCGTGATCTCGCGGTCGCGCACGCGCGCCGTGAGCGTCGAGCACGAGTAGTGGGTGACGTCGTCGATGATCACCGTGCACGCGCCGCACTCCGCGCGGTCGCAGCCCAGCTTCGTGCCGGTCAGCCCGAGCTTGTAGCGCAGCGTCATGGCGAGGGTTTCACCCGGGAGGACGTCGACCCGGCGCACCTGGCCGTTCACGGTCAGGCTGATGAGCCGATCGGCCGCCCCCACCTGACCGGAGAGGGGCGTTCGGCCGGCCGCGAGGTACGACAGGCCCGACACGGTCACGCCCGACGCGATGACCCCCTTGATGAAGTCCCGCCTCGACCACTGCGAGGGCCCGTCGGGGAGCAGCACGGTCGTGCCGGTGAAGACGTCGGGGTCGGCCGGTGGAGGCTCGCCGGGGCCTCGTCCACCCGCCATGGGAAGGTCCATCTCGCTCACGGGTCCGACTCCTGTGTGAGTGGCTCCAACGATGGTAGGCGAGAGTCAGGAGTGGGGCAATCGCCCCGGCGAGCGCGAGCAGGCGCCCGGAGCCTCCCGGGAAAGTCGTCGCGGGTCACTCCGCCCGGCGCGCCGGGACTCGACGCCTAGGGCCACCACGAGAGGCCGACGTTGAATCGGGACGAGCTCGCGTCGAAATCGAATCCGTCGACCGACACCCCGTCGATGCGGACGCTGTCGAACTCCCCTCCGGTGAAGAGAAGCTGCACGTCCAGCGCGAGCGTCTCCGTGAAGTGGACGCCCAGGCCCCCGCCGAGCGTGAGGCTCGGCCCCGAAAGGCTCACGTCCTCTCTGGCCGCGCCGTCCACGACCGGCCGGGAGACGCTCGCGGCCCGTGCCCCGAACGAGCCCTGCAGATAGGGTACCCATCGCCGGCGGGCGTCGGCGAAGTGGAAGCGCAGCCCGAGATCGAAGTGGGCCATCTTCCACACGCCCCGGATGGAGCCGCTGCTCTGCTCGCCGAAGTCCGCGCCGTCGGCCTGGGCGAAGACGGTCAGCCGCCGCTCGAAGCCGTACCCGACGTGGACGCCGGCGCCTGCTCCGCTGTCACGCGCGCGGTCCTCGATCTTCAGTGCGCCGCCCGAGACGTGCAGCCCGAGCGTGAGCCCGCGCGTCGTGGACGACTGCGCTCGGGCAGGGGCCGGAGCCGTTAGCAGAGCGGCCCCGAGGAGGACCGGTGGCAGCGCACGTAGCACTCGTTGTCGCATGGGAGAATCGGTAGCGCAGGTGAGGCGGAGCCCGGCCCGGCGCCGGACATCGGGAGCACGGTGTACGACGGTACGCTCCCAATGTAGGAGAGCGGAGCCGGACGGGAGCGGGGGTGTCGGCCCGCGCGCCGCGCCCGGACGTCAGAAGCGCACCGCGGTCGCGATGGAGACCACGGCCCAGGTTTGGGTGAGGTCCATGACGATGGGGCCGACCCGAGCACGAACCAACGGCTGAGCGAAGGGAAGAAGCGGCATCGCGTCCGCGAGCCAGCCGAGGCGGCCGTCGTACCCGTAGATGAAGCCGAGCCGGAAGCCCGCTCCAACGCCGAAGTGCCCGGCCTCGTGGGAGAGCCAGTCGCGCTCCACGCCGATCGCGTACCCGCGCGGGCCGTGGCTCGTGCGGAAGGTGCCCGCGAAGTAGCCGCGATAGACCACGGCCAGGATGCGGTCGTTCTGGACTCCCTCGCGATTCTCGCTGAGGTGCCACGTCCACTGACCCCAGATGAGCCGGCTGTGCCCGGAGGGAAGCGTCCAGAGCTCGTCGACCCGGCGGGGGGTGGCCAGCCCCTCCCGGTCCTCCTCCGCCTGCTGCGCGGGGGCGGGGTGGGCGGACAGCGAGCCGAGCAGGAGCGAGAGGAGCGCGCCGCGCCAGACCCGCTCCGACGGTCCGTTCCGCTTGGGCTGCTGCATCTTCGTGCCTACCGTCCCCACTCGCCCCCCGGGGGTCGCCTTCGAGGATCCGAACCGGGAAGCTCGCGTCCGACGTGCGCATCCGGAAGTAGGCGCGCGGATGGCGAGCGGTCGCCGTCCGGCATCGGAGGCGTTGGGCTCGGCCGGGGTTCGGTGCGATCTTCCA
>JBFFWJ010000070.1:0-10609 GCA_041570315.1 Longimicrobiales bacterium
GGGTGGATCGAGGAGCTGAAGGCCCGGTACCCGGACCGCCCCCTGCTCGTGACCGAGACCGGGCTGAGCGTATCCCCCAACGCCGCGCACGTGGGCCCGCCGCACTATGGCTACGGGGGGAACACCGAGGTCGAGCAGGCGGCGGCTTTGCTGCGGGCGCTGGACGACGCGGCGACGGCGCGCCGCCCTGTGGCGGGCGTGATCGTCCACGAGCTGCTCGACGCCTGGTGGAAGTTCGGCCTCGAGGACTCCTTCTCGCAGGATCCCGACGACGTGGAGGAGTGGTTCGGGCTGGTGAAGCTCGCCGGGTCCTGACGCAGCGGGAGCCGCCGACGCCCTCGCCGCCCCCCGGCGGCACCCGGTACATTGCCCGCTCGCGCCTCGACCCGCTCCGCCCCGGAGGGCCCGTGTCCGCTCATCGCCTGACCGCCGTCGCGAGTGCGCTCGCCCTCGCGACCGGCCTCGCCGCGCCGTCGGTCGCCCAAGAGATCCCCTCGCCACAGCAACACTTCGGCTTCGCGATGGGGACGGACAAGGAGCTGGCGGGCTGGGACGAGATCCTGGAGTACTTCACGCTCGTCGCGGACGCCTCGGACCGGGTGGTCGTCGACACCGCCGGCCCGACGACGCTCGGCAACCCCTTCGTCTCCGTCACGATCTCGTCTCCCGGCAACCTGGCCCGGATCGCCGAGATCCGGGCCGACTCGAGGCGGATCGCGGAAGGTCGGATCGACCGGGCGGAAGCCCAGCGGATCGCCGCGCGGATCCCCGGCACCGCGGTGATCCATCACAACATCCACTCGACGGAGATCGGGGCCTCCCAGACGAGCGTCCAGCTCGTCTACGAGATGGCGACCGGCACGGACGAGACGACGGGGGCGATCCTCGAGAACCTCGTCACCGTCCTGATCCCGTCCGGCAATCCGGACGGCCAGATCATGGTCACCGACTGGTACCGCGACAACGTGGGCACGGAGCACGAGCGCGCGCGCATGCCGTGGCTCTACCACCACTACGCGGGACACGACAACAACCGGGACTTCTTCCAGGCGAACCTCGTGGAGACGAGACACTGGATGGAGATCATGTACCGCGAAGCGTACCCGCAGCTCTATCTGGACCAGCACCAGATGGGCACGAGCGGGCCGCGGATCTTCGTGCCGCCCTACCCGGACCCGATGAACCCGGACGTCCATCCCCTGCAGTGGCAGCAGCTGAAGTTCATCGGCGGCGGCATGGTGGCCGACCTCCAGGCCGAGGGGAAGCAGGGTGTCGTGACGGGCTCCATGTATCGGATCTGGGGACAGGAAGGCGCGCTCACGGGCCGGTACCACAACATCGTCGCGCTGCTCACCGAGACGGCGAGCGCGCGCATCGCGAGCCCGGACACCGTCGAGCTGGCTGCGCTCGAGCGCGGGGCCGCGCCCGGGCGAGGACTCGGCGAGTACGGGTTCCAGATGGCGTTCGTCGATCCGTGGATGGGAGGCGAGTGGACGCTCGGCGACATCGTCGACTATCAGATGATCGCCGCACGGTCCTTCCTGGAGCAGGGGGCGCGGTTCCGCGAGCACTACGTCCTCGGGCGCTGGCAGATGGCGTCCGAGACGATCGCGAAGGGGGAGTCGGAGGGTCCGGGGGCCTACGTCATCCCGATCGATCAGGACGATCCGATCGCGGCGGCCGAGCTCGCGGACAAGCTCATCCTGCAGGGCATCGAGGTGCACGAGGCGACGGAGGCCTTCTCCGCGGTGCCCCGGACCGAGGTATGGTACGCGCCCGACGACGGGACCCTGTGGGTTCCGGAGCGGCAGCGCCCAGCCGCCGGGCCGGGCGACGAAGTCGCCGCGGACGTGTCGGGCGACGTGGAGACGCGGGGAGACGACGAGGGAGCCGGGGCGCGGGCGGCCCCCGCAGACGAGGGCGCGACGCGCGGGGCGGACGCCGGCGAGGAGGCGGAGGAGGGCGAGGACGAGCGCGAGGCGGGTTCCTCGACCGATCCGCGCGCCTTCCCGGCCGGCTCCTGGGTCGTCTTCGGCGCCCAGCCGGGACGCGCCGCGGTGCTGAACCTCCTCGAGGCCCAGAACCGGCGGCTCCAGCGTGAGTGGCCGGGCGGCCCGTTCGTCCGCTCCTACGACGCGGCCGCGTACACGATGCCGATGCAGATGGGCGTCGAGGCCGTTCGCGTCGACGACGTCGACGTCCGCGGCGTGCGTCGGGCAGAGGCGGCCCGCTTCCAGCCCCCGCCGGTTCCGGTCGCGGACGAGCGCTACGCCTTCAGCGCCCGCGTGACCCGCAACTACCAGACCGTAAACCGCCTGCTCGACGCGGGCGTGTCGGTGTCGAGGGCGGAGTCGGCCGACGGCCCCGTGTTCCTGGTCGACGCGGGCGAGCCGCAGGCCCGTGCGCTCCTGAGCCAGCTGTCGGCCGAGATCGGCACGGAGGTGGTGGCGGATCCGGCGGGGCTCGGGAACGCCGTCGCCCAGCGGGCGGCCCGGATCGGCGTCTACCAGGGCTGGGCGGCGTCGATGGACGAGGGGTGGACCCGGCTCGTCCTGGAGGAGTTCGACTACGCGTACGCCTCGCTGGCGAACGAGGACGTGCGCAGCCCCGACCTCCGGGATCGCTTCGACGTGATCATCCTGCCGTCCGAGATCCCGCTCGACCGCCTCGTCGACGGCTCGACCGATGACGAGACGCCGCCCGAGTACCGGGGCGGCATCGGGGAAGAGGGCGTCGAGAGCCTCAAGGCGTTCGTCCGTGGAGGCGGCACGCTCGTCACGCTCGAGCGGGCCGACGAGCTGGTCATCGAGCGCTTCGGCGTCCCGGTCCGCGATGTCGCCGCAGATCTCGGCTCCGAGGAGCTGTTCCTGCCGGCGTCGCTGCTCCGCCTCGAGCTCGACGCGGAGCATCCGCTCACGTCGGGGAGCCCGGAGGAGGTCGCCGCGAAGTGGGCCGGCGGGCGGGCGTACGAGCCGACCGACTTCGGTGGCGAGGCCGGACGCGTCCGCGCGGTGGGCCGGTGGGCCTCGGACGGCGAGCGTCTGCTCATGAGCGGCCTGCTCCACGGCGCCGACCATCTCGCCGGCAAGGGCGCCATCCTCGACGTCGAGTACGGCGCGGGCCGGATCCTCATGTACGGCTTCCGGGTCCAGCACCGCGGCCAGACGCACGGCACCTTCAAGCTGCTCTTCAACGCGCTGCTCAGGGACGACCCGAGGGCGGCGACGGAGTGACGAGCGGACGAGCGGAGGCCCCGTCGGGTGCGATGACCCGGAACCCGATCCTCCGGGGAAGGGCGCGGAAGACCTTCCGCGCGGTCGCGGCGGCTGCCGTCCCGGCGTGCGACAGCCTGGACGAGTCCGGCTGGTCGCGGCTGGAGGCGATCGTCGAGGACGCCCTGGCCTCCCGTCCTCACCTCGTGCGGCGTCAGCTCGTGCTCTTCCTTCGCCTTCTCGACGTCGCCGCGCTGCTGCGACACGGGCGGCGGATGAGCTCGCTCCCCGCCGGGCGCGCCCGCCTCTTCCTCTCCTCGCTCGAGCGGGCTCGGGTGCTCGCGATCCGAAGAGGGGTCTGGGGAGTGCGCACGCTCGCGTTCATGGGCTATTACGGCCGGACCGCGGCCGGCGCCGAGCTGGGGTACCGGGCGTCGGGCGGTGGGTGGGAGGCGCGCGGCGCCCCCGCCGGCCCCTGGACCGATCGGGACGGGGCGGCGGGGCCCGAGCCGGCGGTGCTCGAGCTGCTTCGGCGCTCGGTCGACGATGCGTGAGCTCCGCGCCGACGTCCTCGTCGTCGGCAGCGGCGCCGGGGGCGGCACGGTGGCGCAGCGGCTGGGGGCGCTCGCCGAAGCCGGGCGGCGGGTCCTCGTGGTCGAGAAGGGAGCCCGGTTCGCTGACGAGGAGTGCACCGGCGGCGAGCTCGAGATGGCGGACGCGCTCTACGCCGACGCGGGAGGCTTCCTGACCGCGGACGGCACGATGACGCTGGCCTTCGGCGAGGCCTACGGGGGCTCGACCGTGGTCTATACGGGGACCTCCCTGCCTCCGCCGCGCCGAGTGGTGAGGGACTGGGCCGTGCCCGGTCTCGATCACGAGGACCTGATGAGGCGCGCCGCCCGCTACGTGGCCGAGAACGGGGTCCACCTCGATCCCGACCACCTGATCAACCACAACAACCGGTTGTTCGTCGAGGGATGTCGGGACGCCGGCTTCGAGGCCCACCAGTTCCCCGTCAACACGCGCGGCTGCAGGGGTTCGAGCCTGTGCAACCTGGGATGTCCGAACGGCGCGAAGCAGGGCACGCACAAGGTCCAGCTCCCCCGGGCCGTGGCCGCGGGCGTGGAGGTCGTGACGCGCGCCGAGGTGCTGCGCCTCTCGAAGCGCGCCGCCACGGTCCGGGTGCGGCCGCGGCCCGAGGGCGCCATGGGAGCGGAGTCGGAGTGGGAGCCCGGCGACTACCGGATCAGCGCCGACACGATCGTGGTCGCGGCAGGCGCCGTCGGCACCAGCGCGCTGCTCCTGCGCTCGGGGCTCGGGGACGCGCTGCCGCAGCTCGGCCGCGGGTTCACGTGCCATCCCGCGTTCATCCTCGTCGGCGAGCACGCCGAGGAGATCGACAACGACGTAGGGCACCCCAAGAGCTTCTACGTCGACCGCGCAGAGCAGGACGGCTACGTGCTGGAGACCTGCATGTACTTCCCGTTCGTGACGGCGAAGAACCTGACGGGGTTCGGGCCGGCCCACGAGCGGCTCATGCGCGCCTTCCCGAGGCTCCAGATGATCCTCGTGCTCGCGGTCGACAGGGCGGTCGAGGGGAACCGGGTCACGGTCGACCGGGCGGGAGCGCCGGCGGTCCATTACCGCTTTACGCCCGCCGTGATCGAATCGATGGTGAAGGCCACGCGGGCGGCGGCCCGCATCTTCTTCTCGGCCGGCGCGGTGCGGGTCCACGCGCCTCCGGCCGATCCGCCGCTGCTCGAGCGGGCCGAGTCGGCCCGCATCGAGGATCGCGTCACCGCCGAGCACTTCCTTCCCGGGCGCCTGTCGATCTCTGCGGCGCACCTCATGGGCGGCTGCGGCATGGGGCGGGGCCGGGAGGATTCGGTGACGGACTCGTGGGGCCGCGTCCACGGAGTCCCCTGGCTGCGCGTCGCCGACGCGAGCCTCTTCCCCGATTCGGTCGAGATCAATCCGTATCTGACGATCATGGCTCTCGCCGACCGTGTGGCGGAGCGCATCCTGGACGATCTTTCATGAAGATGACCGGCGGCGCGATCGTGACCCGCGCCCTCGAGGACGAGGGGGTCGAGCTCGCCTTCGGAATCCCGGGCACGCACAACATCGAGCTGTACGACGCCCTCGCGGAATCGAGGAGCGTGCGGGTCGTGCCGGTGACCGACGAGCAGAGCGCCTCGTTCATGGCGGACGCGGTGTGGCGCGCCTCGGGCCGGCTCGCCTGCGTCAACGTCGTGCCGGGCGCCGGCCTCACCCATGCCCTGTCCGGCATCGCGGAGGCGTTCCTCGACAACGTCGCGATGCTGGTGCTCGGCTGCGGCATCCGTAGGGATCAGCCTCGGGCCTTCCAGCTCCACGACGTCGACCAGCTCGGCATCGCGGGGCCGGTCGTGAAGCGGACGTTCCTGGTCGGGTCGGGCGCCGAGCTGTACGACACCGTGCGGCGGGCGTGCGCGCTGGCGAGGAGCGGATCGCCCGGGCCCGTCTTCGTCGAGGTCCCCGTGGAGCTCTACCTCTTCACGCACGACGTCACGCTTCCCTCGCCGGGCAACGCCGGGCGCCCGCGCGCTCCTTCGCCCGTGGACGGGGAGGCGGTCTCACGAGCCGCGGACCTCATCCGCGCGGCCCGACGCCCGCTGGTCTACGCGGGCGCCGGCGCGGTGGGTGCGGCGGACCATCTGCTCAGGCTCGCCGAGGCGCTCGACGCCCCGGTCTCGACGACCTTTCAGGGAAAGGGCGTGTTTCCCGAGGAGCATCCGCTCTTCCTCTGGCCCGGCTTCGGACGGACCGCGCCGGCCTTCGCGCGCCGCATCGCGGACCGGTGCGATCTCACGATCGCGATCGGATGCCGCTTCAGCGAGGTCGGAACGGGGAGCTACGCGCTCGAGCCGAAGGGTCCGCTGATCCACGTCGACATCGACCCCGACGTGTTCGACCGGAACTTTCCCGCGGAGGTGGCGATCGCGGCGGACGCCGCGGCCTTCTTCGAGGAGCTGTGGAAGCTCCCGGAGCTCGACCACCGCTCCGTCGACGAGGGCGTGCGGTCCGAGATCCGGGAGGGGCACGCCGGGGTGTGGAAGGACTGGCTCGACGACGTGGGCGGCGAGCGGGTGAGCCCGGTGCACCTGCTCCGAAGCGCACAGCACGTGTTCGGGCCGGACACGGTGTACACGGCCGACAGCGGCAACGGGACCTTCCTCGCGATGGAGATGCTCCGGCTCGATCGACCCCGGTGCTTCCTGGCCCCGGTCGACTACTCGTGCATGGGGTACTCGGTGCCCGCAGCGATCGGGGCCAAGCTCGCGTGCCCCGACCGCCCGGTCGTGGCCCTCGCGGGCGACGGCGCCTTCCTGATGACGGGACTCGAGACCCTGACCGCGGTCCAGGAGGGCGTCGGCGCGGTGATTCTCGTGCTGCGGGACGGCGAGCTCGCTCAGATCGCCCAGATCCAGGACACCGCGTTCAGCCGCAAGACCGCGAGCAGCGTGCACGGCTACCGGCTGCGCCACCTCGCGTCCGCGGTCGGTGCGCCGTTCCTGAGCCTGGAGCGCGACGAGGACGTCGAGGAGATCCTGACCCGCGCGCGGGACCTCGCGCTGGACGGCTCCCCCGTGCTCGTCGAGGTGGCCATCGACTACAGCCGCAAGACCCACTTCACGAAGGGCGTCATGTGGACGAACCTGAGCAGACTCCCCCTCAAGGATCGCGCGCGCTTCGTCGGGCGAGCCCTGACCAGGAAGCTCACGGGCTGATGCCCGACCCTCCCACGTGTTGACGGCGCCCCGCGCCCTCGGCCTGGCCTGTTCCTGGGCCGCAACCTGCGCGCCTCTGGCGGCCCCGCTGTGCGCCCAGGTCGCGCCCGCGGGCCGCGCCGAGCAGGTGAGCTACCGAAACGGAAGCGACGCCGCCCTGCTCACGGGCACGCTCACGCTGCCGTCGACGCGAGGACCGCACCCCGGGGTCGTCGTGCTCTCCGTCGCCGACACGGAGCCCTTGGTGGACCGCCTCGTGGCGGACGGCTACGCGGTGCTGACGCCGGTGCGACGGGGCTTCGTCTCCGTCGAGCCGCTGCTGCGGGCCACCTTCCGGGATCTGGCCGGGGACGTCGCGGCGGCGCTCGCCTATCTCGCCGCGCATCCCGGGATCGACCCGGAGGCTCTCGGCCTCGTCGCCCAGGCCGATGACACGCCGCCGGCGATCCTCCACGCCGCGGCCTCGGAAGGGCGGGCTCCGCCCCTCGTGCTCCTCGCGCCGCCGGCCTTCGGCGGCGTCGAGACGTTCCGGCTCGAGCAGCGGTGGCAGGCACAGCGCGCGGGAGTGGGGCCGGTCGGTCTGGAGGCCCTGGACCGGTATGTCGAGCGGATCGCCGACATCGTGCTGAGCGAGAGCGCCCCGTACTCGCGAGAATACCGGCTCAAGGGTCTTCGGGCGGGATCGAGCGTGCAGCTCCCCCGGAGCGCGGCGTTTCCGTCCGACGAGCGCCAGATGCACTTCTTCGCCAGCCCCCTCTGGCGTGACCGGCTGGCCTTCGAGCCGGAGGGCGAGTTGGCGCGGCTGGGGGCGCCCGTCCTGGCCCTGATCGGGACGGAAGACCCCAACACCCCGATGGATGCCTATATGGCGGCCATCGAACGAGGCCTCTCCGCCGCGGGCACGCCGGACGGCGTGCTGTGCGTGCTTCCGGGGCGCACGCGGCACACCTTCACCGACGCGGCGGTGACGGCGGTCGCCGCATGGCTGGGGGAGCGCGTGGACGCCTCCGGCCGCCACGGCGGGGCCCGTGCCGGTCCGGTTCCGGGCTGTGTGGAACCGGCCCGCCCGGGCGCCGGCGCGGGCCGCGTCGGCCCGCCGTCGTAGGCTCGTACCCCCTCGCCCGCGAGCTCCCCCGTCGGGCCGCTCGCCCCGCATGAGAGGCGGCGGACGGGCTCCACCCGACGGCAAGAGTTGCCGAACGCGGAAAGGATCGCCCGGAGACCGGGCGCCGCGACGCGGAGGCAGCCGCCCTTTTTTCGCGTAACGAAAGGGTTTTTCGGCAGCTTTGGTCCGGGGCACACCGGTTGCAACTCCGGGCCGTCGCAATGGCAGCGGCGGCGTTCAGCCGCAGGAGCCGGGGGGGCTCCAACGACAGCCCAGGCCGCCTTCCCGCTCGGGTGACGCATCGACTCCGTCGTTCGTGGGGTCGTCACGTCCGCAGTCTTTGTTTTCAACTATGTGGCCCAGCGGGGCCGGAGGAGCACACCATGCTGTCACTGTTCTCACGATTCTGGCGCGAGGATTCGGGCCAGGGGCTCACCGAGTACGCGCTGGTCCTGGCGCTCGTCTCGATCGGGCTCATCGCCGTCCTCGTCATCTTTCGGGACGCGATCGGGGGCATCTTCGACCGGATCGCGCAGGTCCTCCGGGGTGCTCCCTCGGAAGGCTACACGCCCGGCGCGTAAACGCTCGCCGGGTCCCGGCCTCGCCGGTTCGGGCGTCCGGGTGACCTCCGACTTCGCGTCGGATGTCGCCCGGCGCTCCCGGCGGGCCGGTGTGCTTTCGATCCCCCCCCTCACGGACGCGCCCGTTCCATGCCCACCCACTCGCTGACCACTGCCGGACCCCTGTCGGAGCTGCTGATCGGGGTCCTCGTGCTGTCCGTGTGGTTCGACGTGCGCGAGCAGAGGATTCCCAACTGGATCACGGCGGGAGGCCTGGCAGGAGCGCTGGCGCTGAGGGGGATTCTCGGCCCCGAGGTCCTGTGGGTCGGAGTCGTCGGGGGAGCGCTCGGCTTCTCGCTGGGGATTCTCCTCTTCGCGGCCGGCGCGATGGGAGCCGGGGACGGAAAGCTGCTGACCACCGTCGGCGCCATCCTCGGCCTCGACGCCTTCCTCTGGTGCCTTCCCCTCATCGGCGCGTTCGGAGGGCTGCTGGCCCTGGCCGTGACCCTCCGCAACGGGACCTTGATCCCGACCCTTCTGCGGTTCCGTGAGCTCCTGTTCTACTTCGTGAGCCTCGGCCGGATCGGCAACCTGCGCACGCTCTCCACGCCGGGTGCGGTCACCGTCCCATACGGCGTGGCGGTGGCGGCGGGCGCCGCCACGGCGTGGCTGGGATGGGGGCTGACCCTGTGAGGAAACGGCCCGCGCGAAGCTGGCGGTCCGAAGACGGGCAGGCGCTGGTCGAGTTCGCATTGGTGGTTCCCGTCCTCCTCCTGCTGATTCTGGGCCTCACGGAGTTCTCCCGTGCCTGGAACACGCAGCAGGTGCTCACGGACGCGGCGCGAGAGGCGCTACGCAGCTCGGTCGTGGCGAACTCCGGCTTCTCGTTCGACTCGATGCTGGGTCTGATCAATCAATCTCTCGCGCGGGCGTCGCTCGATCCCGAGCGGGCGCAGGTGTCGATGGAGGGGTGGAAGACCGGGACCGGAACGCCGGCACGCATCCGCATCGACTACGAGTACGAATTCGGCTTCTTCGCACCTCTCGTCGGCTGGGCTACCGGAGACCGTAGCCTCGCGCTTTCGACGTCCTTCGTCATGCGAAACGAGTGATCGGGCTACCTCAATGAACATCTCTCGCTATTGGTGGATGCTGACCGCCGCCGGCGTATCCGGGCTCCTGGCCGGCTACGTCGCGCTGGTCTACGTGAGCGAAGAGCCGGCGCCGCTGCAGGCGGCGACCCCTTCCCGCACGATCGTGGTCGCCGCGCGCGATCTGCCGGCCGGCGCGATCATCCGCAGGGAGGACGTCGAGACGGTGGGTTGGCCCGGGTCGGCCATCCCGGAGGGCTTCGCCATGCAGGCCGGAGAGGTCGTGGGGCGCGGCCTGATCGTCGAGGTCAGGGAGAACGAGCCCCTCCTCGACTGGAAGCTGGCCGAGAAGGAAGCCGGGGGCGGTCTCACGATCACGATCCCCGAAGGCATGCGTGCCGTGTCGGTCGAGGTCGACGAGGTCGTCGGCGTCGCGGGCTTCGTCCTTCCGGGAACGCGCGTGGACGTGCTGGCCACGGTCATGCCGGGCACGGACCGCTCGCAGACCACCACCCGCATCATCCTCCAGAACGTCCGGGCCGTCGCCGCCGACCAGCAATATCAGCAGGACATCGACGGCGAGCCGCAGTACGTGACGGTGGTGACCCTTCTCGTGACGCCCGAGGACGCCGAGGCGCTCACGCTCGCGGCAACCGAGGGCCGAATCCAGCTGGCCCTGAGGAACACCCTCGATGCCGAGGAGGTCGACACGCGGGGACGCCGCATCACCTCGCTGATCACGAGTGGAGGAAGCAGCCCGGCGCGGCCGACCCCGTCGCCCGCCGCCCAACCGGCCGATCCCGAGCGGGTCATCGAGACCTACGAGGGTGGGCGCCGCACGCTCCTGAAGTTCGGGACTGGAGGAGGATGA
>JBFFWJ010000071.1:0-10482 GCA_041570315.1 Longimicrobiales bacterium
AGCAATTCTTCCGTGATTTCGATCGCCTCAACATCGACCTTAGTTGGGGCGACGTAGCACCGATTGGAAATCGGATTTATATTTGGTGCATGATCGAGCGGACCCTCCGGCACGCGCTCGTCGCAGCAGCCTCCCGGGACCCCGTCGTCGCGGTCACGGGGCCACGCCAGTCGGGCAAGACGACCCTTTGCCGCGCTTGCTTTGCGGATCACGACTACGTGAGCCTGGAGCCGCTCGACGTGCGGGAGTTCGCGAGGACGGACCCGCGTGGCTTCCTGCGACAGCACTCCGGTCCCGTGATCCTCGACGAGGTGCAGCGAGCCCCGGACCTCTTCTCGTATCTGCAGGAGGTCGTCGACTCGGAGCCGACGCCGGGCCGCATCGTTCTGACGGGCTCTCAGCACTTCGGGCTCACGGCCTCCATCAGTCAGTCCCTCGCGGGGCGCGTCGCGTTGCTCGACCTACTCCCGCTCAGCCTGGAAGAAGTCCGCCGCTTCGACTCCTGGCCAACCGACCTCTGGACGACGGTCTGGACCGGGGGCTACCCGCGCATCCACGATCGAGGGCTGACCCCCGATCTCTGGTTGGCGGACTACGTCGCCACCTACGTGCAACGCGACGTCCGTCAGGTCGTGAACGTCACCGACCTGGACGCGTTCACCGCCTTCCTCAGGCTGGCCGCGGGACGCAGCGGGCAGGAGCTGAACCTCTCGTCTCTCGGAGCCGACGTGGGCGTGAGCCACAACACGGTTCGAGCGTGGATGTCGGTCCTGGAAGCGAGCTTCGTCGTCTTCAAGCTCCCGCCATGGGTCCGAAACACGCGAAAGAGAGTGATCAAGTCGCCGAAGCTCCACTTCGTGGACTCGGGACTGGCGTGCAACCTGCTCGGGATCCGCTCTCCCGACCAGCTCGCGGTCCACCCTCTGCGGGGGGCGGTGTTCGAGTCCTGGGTCGCGGCGGAAGTCCTGAAGGCTCGGGTGCACCGAAGGCTGCCGGCCGACCTCTTCCACCTGCGTCACGTCCGAGGGGTGGAAGTCGACTTGATCGCGGAGTCCGGAAGCCGGCTCTTCGGTGTGGAGGTGAAGTCCGGCGCGACCGTGCCCCAAAACGCGGCCACGGCCCTGGAGGATTGGCCCGAGTCGAGCCCCGACGCCGAGGCCGCCGTGCGTCGCATCGTGTACGGCGGGGACAGCAGGCAACAGCGAGCGAACGTCGATATCGTGCCATGGGCGGCGATCCAAGACGTCGGCTGGACCTAGGACGAGCCCATGGGCGCGGGGGTTTCCGCAGCCCGCCGCGCGTGATACGGTCGTGCGGCCGAATCGCACGGGGACCGTCGGAGGGGTGATCATGCGTGTCTCGGGGCCGAGATCGTGCCATCTGATCGTGGCCGCGTCGTTGGCGACGCTCGTGGCGTGCGAGGCGCCACCGGTCGGGGCGGGGGCGTCGTACCTGTACGTCTGGATGGGTGACCTCGATGAGGTCGACTCCGACTTCATCGCGGTGATCGACGCGGACGCGGCCAGCGACGGCTACGGGGACGTCGTCAACACCGTCCCGGTCGGGCTCCGGGCGTCGCTTCCGCACCATACGGAATACGAGCTCCCGCCGGCCGGATCTCCCCTCTTCGCCAACGCGCACCTCGCCGAGGAAGTGCTGCTCATCGACGTTGGCGACGCCGTCGAGCCGCGCGTCCTGCGAAGCGTGGAGGCAATCCCGCCGTTTCGGTATCCGCACGACATGGTTCGGCTGCCCAACGGCAACGTCCTCATCGGGTATCTGCGCAGCGAGGGTCCGAGCCCGCTGCCCGGGGACAGCACGTCGCCGGGGGGGCACGGCGGCATCGCGGAGGTCACCCCGGACGGTGAGCTGATCCGAGCGGTGAGCGCGGCGGACAGCGCCACGAGCGTGCCCATCCGGCCGTACTCGTTCGCGATGCTGCCCGCGATCGACCGGATGGTCCTGACCAGCGCTCCGATGATGGAGCCCTACAGCGCCGACGTGGTGCAGATCTGGCGGCTGTCCACCCTGGAGCTGCTCTCGACGCTCCCGCTGCCCCCGGCGCGGCTCCCCGACGGCGAGCTGCTCGAGACCGAGCACGCTGGCGAGCTGCAGCCCACGGGCCATCGCTATCCCTTCGAGCCACGGGTGATGCGAGACGGGTCGGTGCTCCTGAACGCCTTCGGGTGTGGGTTCTATCGCATCACCGCGATCGACTCCGACGTCCCACGGGTCGACAACGTCTACACGATCGACGTCCCGCAGTCGTCCGACCTGGGAGCCTGCGGGATTCCGGTGATCGTGGGGGACTACTGGATCCAGACGGTGGGTGTCGCCTCCATGCTCGTCACCCTGGACGTCAGCGACCCCTCCGCGCCGCGCGAAGTCTCGAGGCTGAGGACCGAAGACGGCTTCGCTCCTCACTGGCTCGCGAAGGATCCGGGCTCCGATCGGTTGATCGTCGGCGCTGAGAACGGCGGGGAGAACCGGATGCTCATGGTCGTCGTCGACCCGGTCACCGGCGCGCTCGGCTGGGACGAAGCGCTCCGGGCGCAGCAGGGATTCCCCGGGATCGACTTTCGGCGGGCGTCGTGGCCGCACGGAGAGACGGGGGAGGCGTTCGGACACGCGGCCCTGTTTCGTCGCTGAAGATCGGACGCCGGAGCCGTTCGGCTTCGATCGGTAGCGTGCGAAGCGCATCCTGGGCACGTTGCAGCGCCAAGCGATCCCGGGCAGGAAGGTGACGATGCAGGAGGTGCCGGACAGGCTGCCGCTGTCGACCCGGGTGTCGCGCCTGCTCAGGAGAGTGCCGGAGCGTCTCCTGAACGACATGGAGTGGACGTCGCAGGCGGTGCAGGGCAGAGGCGGGATCGAAGTCCTCCTGTTCGTGCCGCGTCGTCCGGTCTCGTTCGAGCTCTTCTTCCCGCAGCAGCTTCCCATCCGAATCACGAGCGTGGGGTACGGGCCGGACGGAGCGGAAGACCTCCGGGAGTTCGCGTCCCGCGAGACCCTCGCCGGGGATGAGCGTCGAGTCGTCATCGAGCCGTTCGATCTCACGAGGACCGGCCGAGTCGTCTTCGGCGTCGACACCCCCGGATTCTTCCAGGCGCGACTCGAAGTTCGGGTGGTCCGAGAGTCCGAGGTCGACCTCGAGATTGTGGAAGACGCCCATGGGCTGGCGCGCGTTGGACGGTTTTCCGAGGCCATCGCCAAGCTCGAGGAGTACGAGGCGTTCTCGACGGAGAACCCCTCGGTTTGCGCCTGGCTGGCAGAGTGGCACCGAGAGTGCGGAGAGCTCGATCGCGCGAGCGACTACGTCGCTCGTGCGCTCCGCTGGGGGTCCGTGGAGTCCTGCCGCGCGCTGTACCGGGCGATCCAGGAGGATCGTCCGCGCGGCTCGGCCGAGGAGGTCCGGGACCTCCAGGCGGCAGCGAGCGACTGGCCCCTGGCATCCAACGTCGGGGCCGTGGTTCTGGAACGAACCCAGCGCCATTCGCTCGGCTTGAGCGGCGGGCAGCTGCGCAGCACCCGGGAGACCTTGGAGATCAGGCGTCCGGCCGCGGCGCGCATGCTTCGCAGCCTCGAATTCTCCTTCCCGGGCGAGCGGAGCCTCATTCTGGACACGACGCTCGAGGTCCTGCGCGCCTCCGGCGAGGTCGAACCGATGTCGATGGAGCACTTCACCGTCGGAGATGACCGGGGCTCGAACATCTTTGTGACCGTGGAGGACCGGAGGGTGGGGCATTGGATCCTGCCGGACCTCGAGGCAGGGGACGTGATTCGGTGGGCGTACGATCTGTACTACCGTGACAGGACCGTCGATGGTCGCTCACAGGCGTTCGTCCTGACTTCTCTGTTCCACGGGTTCTTCCCGACGCTTCGAGCCCGCAGCGAGTTCGTCGCCCCGGATCGGGACCCCCTGCGATTCGACGTCCGCAACTTCGACGCGGAGCGCGACGCGCGGACGGTGGGAGGGAGTCGGGTCGACACGTTCGTGGGCGACCGTTTCGTCCCCGCCAGGGGGACGGGCTTCGCCTACGAGAACGAGTACCTGAACCCGGTGATCGCGTGTGCCCGGGATGCGCTCGACTGGAAGGCCGTGGCGCGTGAGATATGGCGAACCAACTTCGGCACGGAAGCGTTCACCGAGGCTCTGCCGGAGCCGCTGGCAGAGATGACGCGCGGAGCGCAGAGCAGGTCCGAGGCTCTCGAGAGCGCCTTCTACTGGACTCGGGACAAGCTCAAGTATGCAGCCCTCCGCTCCGGCGAGGCACGGATCGGGGCCGAGAACCGCGCGCATGAGATCGTCGAGGCGGGCGTGGGGGACTGCAAGGACAAGTCGTACCTCATGGCGCTCGTGTGCCGTGAGCTGGAGATCCCCCATGAGATCATCGCCGTCTCCACCCAGAGCGCGCTCCTGATCGAGGAGCTCCCCGCCGATCAGTTCGACCACGTGTTTCTGAGGGCCGAGACGCCCGACGGCTGGGTCTACCTGGATGCGGCCAATCCGAGCGCGACCTTCGGGCCGGCGCCGGCATGGTGCCAGGGGATCTCGGCGCTGGCGCTCACGGACCGTGCGGAGATCCTGACCATACCCGTCGATGCGCCGCAGGCGAACCGGATGGAGCTCACGGAGGTCTTCGACCACCGGGAGCACGACCGTCTCGCCGGACGCTTTCGCTTCTCCGCCACGGGCCAGAGCGCCCGGTTGATCGATGAGAACTGGAAGGGCCTGTCCCTGTCGTTCGACGACGAGAGACACGGCGCGCAGCTGTCGTTGCGTCGATACCTGCCCTCCGCCGTCGTCGAGGAACTCGACAGGTGGGCCGACACGAGCAGGTCGAGCGAGTTCGGCGTGAGCGGGCGACACCGTCGGGGGACCCTGGTCAGGCTCGACAGACGGCAACGCGCCGTCTGTACGCTGACGTGGGACGTTCCCTTCCTTCCGTTCAGCTATTGGAGCACGTTCCACAACGACCGCCTGTTCGCGATCAACCTTCCGGCCAGCCTGACCGTGGCCGTGAGGCTCGAGGGGGAGCTGAGGCGTACCCTCGCCGACGTGTCCAGCGTGGAGAGCATCGACAACCGTGTCGGGTCGGTCGCCGAGTCGGTGACGGAGGAGCCCGCAGCGATCACCGTGCGGCGAACCATCGAGCTCAAAGGCAGACTCTACCGGGACGACGACGTCGCTCTCGTTCGGAAGACCTTCGAGCGGATGGAGAAGGCCCTGCAACTCGTGCTCGTCTTCGAAGCTGGCGATGGCGCTCGCGAAGTCCCGATCGGGTAAGTCCCGCCACTAGGACGAGCCGATGGGCGAGACACGCGTCAACCTGCTGCGCATCCTCGAGGATCTCCGGGACGCCTATCCCGGCACGATCGAGGAGACGATCGTGACGGAGGTCGTGGCGAACGCGCTGGACTCCGGGGCGTGCGAGGTCTCGATCCGCACCGACCCCGCCGCGGCGACGATCACGGTGTCGGACGACGGCAAGGGGATGGGCAAGCAGGCGCTGTCCCGCTATCACGATCTCGCCGCGAGCGCGAAGAGCCGGGGCAGGACCATCGGCTTCGCCGGCGTCGGCATCAAGCTCGGCCTGCTGGTCTCGGACCACGTCGTCACCGAGAGCAGGAGTCGGCGCTCGCACCGGGCGACGACGTGGCGCCTGTCGAGCGAGTCCCGCGCGCCGTGGAGCTGGATCGAGCCTCCCGGGCTGCAGGAGGAGATGGGCACGACCGTTCGCCTCTACCTCCGCAACGCCTTTTCCACCCTGCTCGACCCGGGCTTCGTCGAATCGGTCATCACCACGCATTTCAGGCCGCTCTTCGACGCGGCCTTCGCCGAGATCCTGTCGCCGGCGTACGGTGAGGGCGTCTCCTTCCGGATCAACGGGCGCCCGATTCCGCGCTATGCTCCGCAGGGCGACCGGGTCCCGATCGCGGTCCGGGTCGGGCGTCAGCGCAAGCCGTCGGGCGTAGGGTACCTGCTGCGCGACGAGGAGCTGACGGACGAGGAGCGCGGGGTGGCGGTGAGCACGCTGGGCAAGGTGATCAAGCGCGGCTGGGACTGGCTGGGCCTCTCCCCGGGCGAGGCCGACGGAATCACGGGGCTCATCGAGGTCCCCTCGCTCGTCGTGGCCCTCACGCTCAACAAGGCCGACTTCGTCCGCCGGGGCGACCGTGCCCAGACGTTCCTCGCCTACCGCAAGGCCCTCCAGGACGTGGTGGCGAAGCAGCTGCGCGAGTGGGGCGAGGCACCGCGAGGCGCCTCCGTCGGGCCCAGGCGCACCCGGACCCTGGAGCGGGACCTCCGCTCGGTCATCGCGGGCCTGGCCGACGACTTTCCCGTCCTCGCCACACTGGCCGAGCGCGCGCGGGGCGGTCAGAAGACGATCGCGTTCGGCAAGGCCGACGACGTGGTGGGCCCCGTGCCGCCCCTCGCCGAGGCCGGGGAGCCCAAGTCCCCCGGGCCCGGCCGGCCGGGCGCTCCCGAGGCCGCGTCCGAGGCGCCGGCGGACGGCTCCGCCGCCGAGGCGGTGGGCCGGGTGCCGACGGGCCCGGTTCCCTCCGAGAGCGGACGCAAGCGCCCCGCCCGCTTCGGTCTCGAGATCGGCTTCGAGAGCCGGCCGGATGACCCCGAGCTCGGCCGCCTGCTCGAGTCGACCGTGTGGGTCAACGACGCGCACCCGGCGTACCGGCGGGCGGTGGCGGCGCGGTCGGAGGGGTACCACGTCGCCCTCACGACGGCGCTGAGCCTGGCCCGGTACGCGGTCGAGGCCGAGCAGGCCCACGACTTCGTCACCGCCTTCATGTCCGAGTGGGGACAGGCGGGAAGTCGACGGTAGCCGCGGCCGCCGGGCGGGCGATCGGCAACCGGTGGCCGGACGGGGCGGCGCGCCCCGGACCATCATCGCTCCTCCCCCGGCCGACCCGCCGCCTCGGCCGCCCGCGCGATCCTCCACTGCCGGGCCCTCGCCTCGTAGTGCGCCGCGAGCTGCGGGTACTGCTCGGACTCGACCCGGGCGAACGCGGTGCACCGCTCCGGCGCGTCGCCGCACTCCCACTGCTGCCACCACCACGCCTCCACGAAGCCGTCCGGGCTCTCGACGCCGTCGTCCACCGAGTCGATGAGGCCGATGAGCTCTCCGAGCGTGAGGGTCCGCGGCGAGGCCTTCGGCGTCACGCGGAAGTCGGTCGCGTACTCGTCCACCATCGAGTACCGGTAGCCGCCCTCGACCAGGCAGGCGCGGACGGAGAAGACGTCCCCCAGGACGGACGCGAGGACGACGCGCGCGATCTCCACCTCGCGACCGGCCAGGTCGGGGAGGTACTCGCCTCCCATCCACGCCGGCCCCAGGGAACGGCTCACCGCCTGGATCCTCTCCTCGGGCACCCGCTCTTCGAGGAGGTGCTCGTCCAACGGGCCGAGGAGCTCGTCGTACAGGGCGCGCTTCTCGCCCTCGGCGGCGAGCATGTCGCGCACCATCTCGCGGCGCATCTGACCCTTGATGCCGTTGAGCGCGAGGGAGACGGGGTCGTCGAAGTCGGCGTAGCCGGTGGGGCGGAAGTCGAGGTCGATGCTCATGGGGCCTCCTCCTGAGGTGAAGGGAAGCCGAAAGGCCCCGCGCCGACGGGCGGCGCGGGGCCTTCCGACGCTTTAGGCGGAGTGCCGTTCTCGGGAGCGCGCCCGCCAAGCTGTCGTTCACAGCGCGCGCTCCGCCGGGGCCCCGGAGGGCCGCCGGCCGGACTTCGGATCCTTACAAACAACGAGGGGTCCCGCGCGACTGCTCCCGCACGGGACCCCCGGACGGTTTAGCAGGTTGGTCACCCAGATGCAATCGTCGCAAATCGCTGGGGCGCCTCAGCAGGCGCACATCAAATATAACATTCTGGGCACCCGGTGCCCAGGCCCTGACGCCTCTCCTCAGCCCCCCGCCTCCCACGCCAGCAGCAGCTCGGAGATCCGGGCCGGGGAGCCGGTGAAGAGGCCCTCGGGGTAGGTGCGGAAGCGGGCCATGTCCCGGTAGATGGGGTCGGCCTCGTACAGGTTGACCCCGAGGCCGGCGAGGTATTGCAGGCGCAGGTTGCGGTCGCGGTTGATCTGCGCGTCCGCGAGCCACGGATCGATCTCGGGCCTCTTGGCGGCGAACGTCGCCATGAGCTGCGGGGCGGAGAAGAAGCCGACCTCGGCGAGGGACTGGGCCAGCGGCCCGTACTCGGGCGAGGCCAGCTTGGCGTCCATCGCGTCGAGGTCGATCGGCGCGGGGTCCTTCTGCGCGAGCATGACGACGTCGTAGCCTTCGCCGAAGGCCAGGTTGGCGAACACCATGCCCTGCGGAAAGACCTCCAGGAAGGTGGCGACCTCGCTCTTCACGGCCTCGAGGTTGCTCTCGTAGAGCTGGACGAAGACGGTGACGACGCCACCGGGGTTGAGGTGCTCGTCCGCCTCGCGCCAGAACTCCTCGGTGTACAGCGTCGCGGCGCCCTTGACCCAGGGGTCGAAGGGGTCGGAGGTGATCGCGTCGAAGGTCCGGTCCGTGGTGAGGAGGAAGTGCCTCGCGTCGTCCACGACGACCTCGGTCTTCGGGTTGTCGATGACGCCGAAGTTGTGCTCGCCGAAGTGGGCCGCGACCACCTCCGGGACGAGCGGCTCGATCTCGACGATCGTCAGCTCCTCGACGGCGGGGTCGATGCTGACGGCCCCGGCCGTCACGCCCGCGCCGCAGCCGATCACCATGACCGATCTCGGCCGCTCGGGCAGGAGCGTGGTGAGGTGGCCGAGCATGCGCTGCAGGCGCATGTCCTGCGGCTCGCTCGAGGCCTGCACCTTGCCCGCGTTGTGGTAGTTGAGGACGCCGTTCGGCAGCCGGCTGACCGCCATCGACGAGTTCATGCCCTCCCCGACGAAGACGAAGTCGTAGTCGTATCCGACGTAGGTGGGGGCGTACCGGCCGAACCCGACGAGCAGCGGCGGGGGCGCGGCGATGCTGCCGCCGAGCAGCACGGCGACCACCAGCACCGCGGCGCCCCGAATGAGCCCGCTCAAGTCCGCGACGGTGCCCTCGCCCGGCGTCTCCGGCCGCGGCACGAGCAGCAGCAGCGCGCCCAGGGCGGCGAGCGCGAGCATGATGCGCTGCGTGCTCTGGGTCCCGACCCAGCCGATCAGCACGACCGCCGAGAGCAGCGCCCCGAAGATGGCGCCGACGGTGTTCGCGGCGTACACGCGCCCCACGAGCCGGCCCGCGTCCTGTCCCCGCTCGGCCACCGCGGCCAGCGCGAGCGGGAAGCTGGCGCCCCACAGGGCCGCGGCCGGCAGCGCGGTGAGCACGGCGCGGAAGAAGTCGAACTGGAAGTTGTACCAGGGCGTCGAGATCGACGGGTTGACGGGCCAGTTGGGGAGCGCGCCCGTGAGGACGTAGCCGGCCCACGCCAGGCCGACCACGACGAGCGCCTGCGCCCAGCCCAGCGCGCTCCGCGCGTCCGCGACGAAGCGCGCGAGGAAGGAGCCGACGCCGCTGCCGAGCCCGATCCCGAACAGGAAGGACGCCAGGATCAGCGAGAACGTGTAGGTCGTGCCCCCGAAGTTCAGCGTCATGAGCCGTGTCCAGACGACCTCGGCCCCGAGCGCGGTCGCGCCCGACATGCCGATCACGACGAGGACGACCGGAGCTCCGGGCGCCATCGTGATCGGGCGCTCGTCGGGCGCGCTCTCGCGGGGGGTGTACGCGGTGCTGCGCGCGAGCGCGAGGCCGACCGCGGCCACGGCCACGTTGAGGGCGACCGCGGCGTACGTGGCGATCGCCACGTCGTGGACCCGGAGCAGGTAGAAGCCGGCGACGAGGCACCCGAGCACGGCGCCGAAGGTGTTGCCGCCGTAGAAGAAGCCGAGCCACGACACGCCGGTCGGGGTGGTCTCCACCCACCGCGAGATCGCCGGGAGCGTGGCTCCCATCATGATGGTCGGGGGCAGGAGGAAGAGCGCGCAGAAGAGGGCGCGCAGCAGGATGCCCGGCAGGCCGGGCCCTCCGATCGACGTGTAGAGGCCGCCGACGTGGGGCAGCAGCCAGAGCACGAGCAGGCCGAAGACGCCGATCCCCAGCTCGAGAAGCGCGTACACCCGCAGCGGATGGGCGCGCTCCGAGACCACCCGCGCGAGCCCGATGCTCCCGATGCACATCCCGCCCATGAACGTCGCGAGGAGCACGCCCAGCGAGATCGCCGAGGAGCCGACGATGAGCGAGAGGAGCTGGTACCAGACGATCTCGTAGATGAGCGCGGCGCAGCCGCTCCCCACGAAGAGCGCGACGAGGAGCGGCAGGCGCCGGTCGGACGCGTGCATCACCGGACGGGCATCTCTTCGAGCGGCGGCATCGAGGGGGCTCGGTCGTCGTTCTCGCCGCTCTCCGAGTCGATGATCACCGTAGCGCGGCAATTCGGGGCGGGTACCGGTCCGGTCTACCGATTCCATTGCCCGATGGCATTCGA
>JBFFWJ010000072.1:0-10428 GCA_041570315.1 Longimicrobiales bacterium
CCTCCTGAGCGGGGCCCGGGTGGTCACCATGCGGGGCGACGAGGTCATCGAGTCCGCGGACGTTCTGGTCGACGGCAACCGGATCGCCGCGGTGGGCCCGGCCGGCTCGCTCGACGTGCCCGACGACGCGACCCGGCTCGACGTCAGCGGGACCACGGTCACGCCGGGCTTCGTCGACACCCACGCGCACATGTGGCCGGCGTGGGGGCTGCACAAGACGCAGGTCTGGATGTACACGGCCAACCTCGCCTACGGGGTCACGACCACGCGCGATCCCCAGACCTCGCAGACCGACGTGATCACCTACGGGGACCTGGTCGAGGCGGGGGAAGTCGTCGGACCGCGCGTGTACTCGACGGGCCCGGGCGTCTTCGGCGACTACCAGATGGATGCCATCCGCGACGCGGACCACGCGCGCGACATCCTGCGGGCGTACAGCGAGTACTACGACACGAAGACGATCAAGATGTACATGGCGGGCAACCGCCAGCAGCGTCAGTGGGTCATCGACGCGGCGCGCGAGCAGGGCCTCATGCCGACGACCGAGGGCGGCTTGAGGGCGATGTACGACCTCACGCTCGCGATCGACGGGTACTCGGGCCTCGAGCACTCCTATCCGATCTACCCGCTCTACGAGGACGTCGTCACGCTCTTCGCCGAGAGCGGGATGGCCTACACGCCCACGCTGCTGGTCGCCTACGGAGGGCCCTGGACGGAGAACTACTGGTACGCCAAGGAGCCTCCGCACGACGACCCGAAGCTCCAGCGCTTCACCCCGCACAGCGAGCTGGACGCCAAGTCTCGGCGGCGCAACGCGGGATGGTTCATGGACGAGGAGTACGTCTTCGAGGAGATCGCCCGGGGCCTCGACCAGGTCGTAGACGCTGGCGGAAGGATCGGCGTCGGCAGCCACGGCCAGCTCCAGGGGCTCGGATACCACTGGGAGCTCTGGTCGATGCAGGCCGGTGGCCTGAGCGAGCACGAGGCGCTGCGCGCGGCCACGGCGATGGGCGCCGACGCGCTCGGGCTCGCGAACGACCTCGGTACGCTCGATGCCGGCAAGCTCGCCGACCTCGTGATCCTGGAGGACAACCCCCTGGAGGACATCCGGAACACGAACACGATCCGCTACGTGATGAAGAACGGCCGGCTGTACGACGGCGACACGCTCGACGAGGTGTGGCCTAGGCAGCGCCCGCTCTCGGCGGACACCTTCCCGGTGGACGAGCCGGGGAACGGGCGCTGAGAGGTCGTGCGTCGGCAGCGCGGGATGCGACGGCAGGAGAGGCCGGTGCAGGGCGCCGTGCACCGATGAAGCGGGCGCGCCTCCGAGGGATGGTCGCATTCGGCATGCTGTGCGCGGTCGGTTGTGCCGATGGCAAGGGGCCGACCCAGGTCGCTGGGGACGACGGCAAGGGCGTCACCGTCGACGTCATGACGCCGATACCGCTCACGGTGATGGGGGACACCACCTACCATGGGTTCGCCGGGGGGCTGTACCCGGGCGGGAACGGGATGCCGACGACCCACCGGCAGGCGGGGCTGGCAGCGGCTTCACGCGTCCGGCCGCTGGACCAGACCGGCCGGGCCGACCCGGAGGGGCGCTACGTGCTGCTGTCGATCGGTATGTCAAACGCGACGCAGGAGTTCTGTTCAGGCGACTCGACGTATCCCTGCTCCGCATGGAGCTTCGTCGGACAGGCGTTGGCCGATCCGGACGTCGACGACGCGGCGCTCGAGCTCGTCAACGGAGCGTCCTCGGGAGAGGAGGCCCGGGTTTGGGCCGATCCGCGAAGCCCGAGCTACGATCGCGTGCGCGACGAAGACCTCTCGCCCCGTGGGCTGAGCGAGCAACAGGTACGCGCGGTGTGGGTCAAAGTCGCCAACCGGCGCCCGAGCGTGGCGCTGCCCGCTGCCGGCGCCGACGCCTTCGCGCTGGAGCGCCTCCTCGGAGACATCGCGAGGGCGCTGCGCGTCCGTTACCCGAACGTGGAGATGGTCTTCCTGTCCTCGAGAATCTACGCCGGGTATGCCATGGGGCCGCTGAATCCCGAACCGTATGCCTACGAGTCGGGCTTCTCCGTGAAGTGGGTGATCGAGGCTCAGATCGCGCAGGCCGCGTCCGGTTCCGTGGACGACCAGGCCGGCGATCTCCAGCTCGGGGTCGTGGCGCCATGGCTGGGATGGGGTCCGTACCTGTGGGCCGACGGCTCGAACCCGACTCCGGATGGGCTCGCCTGGCAGCCCACCGACTTCGAGGCCGACGGGACGCATCCAGGCCCGTCGGGCGAGACGAAGGTCGGCGCGGCCCTCCTCTCCTTCTTCAAGACCTCACCGGTGACGGCGAGCTGGTTCCTACGGTAGGCGACCGCCACCTCTCGGCGTCTGTCCCTCGGGAGCGCCGAAGCGGAAGATCGCCGACCCTACCGCCCCGCTGGGCAGGACCACGACCACGTAGGCCCGGTCGTATTCCATGGTGCCGATCGGGCCTCCGGGGTCGCCGCCGAGCGCCTCCACCAGCTCGGGGTTGGTGTTGCTGTGGCCTACCACCAGATGGCGGCCGCGGGTGGCGCGGAGCCGCTCGGCGAAGCCCGCGAGGTCGCCCGCGTCGTAGAGCTGCGGCCGGAGCCCGGTCACCCCGGCGGTCGGCTCGATCGTGGAGCGGGTCCGCCGGTAGTCGGTCGTGTGCAGGTGGGTGAGGCCGACGCCCCCGAGGAGGTCGGCGACCAGGCGGGCCCGCGCCTGCCCCTCTTCCGAGATCGGCGGGTCGTCGGTCCCGTCCTCGGCCCGCTCCGCGTGGCGGAACACGTACACGACGGAGGTGGGCTCCTGGGCGGCGATGCACGCCGGTGAGGCCCAGAGGAGCGCAAGGAGGACGGCAAGGAAGCGACGGCGGATCATGGCAGGCTCGAGGTCGACGGGGGCGCCAACCTAGCGGGGGCGTCGCATCGGCGCACGGCCCAGGGCGCGTGGCCGGCGCAGCCCGACAGCCTGGCCCGACCGTGCGGCGCGGCGGCGCAGCTCGATGGCGCAGCGCGGCGGCGCAGCTCGATGGCGACCAGGGACGGTCCGCGGCTCGGGATTGCACGCTCCACCTCGCGGGGTCAGGATTCGGCCCGGACCAACGCCGAGGAGGCCGACCGTGGAGTACACGACGCTGAGGGGCACGGGCGCTACGGTCTCGCGCGTCACCCTCGGCACCATGACGTTCGGCGACCAGGTCGACGAGCGGGACGCGATCCGCATGGTCGACGTCGCCCTGGATGCCGGCGTGAACGTCGTGGACACGGCGGACGTCTACACCGGCGGACGCTCCGAGGAGATCGTCGGCAAGGCGCTCCGGGGCCGACGCGACCAGGTCGTGCTGGCCAGCAAGGTCTGCAACGCCGTCGGTGAGGGTCCCAAGGAGCGGGGGCTGCACCGCTGGCACGTGATCCGGGGCGTGGAGGCGAGCCTGCGCCGGCTCGGGACCGAGTGCCTCGACATCTGTTACCTGCACCGGCCGGACCGCGATACGCCGATCGAGGAGACGCTCGCCGCCTTCGACGACCTCGTTCGGCAGGGCAAGGTGATGTACGTCGGCATGTCGAACTACGCGGCCTGGCAGGTGGCGCACGCGAAGTGGCTCGCCGACGGGCACCACTGGGCGTCACCGACGGTCATTCAGGTGCCCTACAACCTCCTCGCCCGCGGCATCGAGGAGGAGTGCGTCGAGTTCGCCCTGGAGCTGGACGTGGGCGTCGCCGTGTACAATCCCCTGGCGGGGGGACTCCTGACCGGAAAGCACGCGATCGACGAGGGCCCCCGGGCGGGCACCCGCTTCGCGCTGCGCGAAGACTATCACCGCCGCTACTGGCACCCGGTCAACTTCGATGCGGCGGAGAAGCTGGCGAAGATCGCGGCCGACGCCGGCAAGGGCCTCGCGGAGCTGGCGCTCCAGTGGGTCATGACGCAGGAGGTCGTCGACTCGGTGATCCTCGGCGTGAGCCGGATGGAGCAGCTCGAGAGCAACCTGCGCCTGTGCGAGGGCCGCCTCGACGGGGAGACCCGAGCGAGGTGCGACGAGGTGTGGAGCGAAGTGCGGGGGCCGCACTTCCGGTACAACCGGTGACGATCGACCAAGCCATCGACCGGTTCATGCGTCCGATCGCGGACGCCGTCTCCGGGATCGTCTTCTACTCCGTGCCCGTGGTCGGGACCGAGCTCCCCCTCATCGTCGCCTGGCTGATCGCCGGTGGGGTCTTCTTCACGGTCTATCTGGGCTTCTTGAACCTGCGCGGGTTCAAGCACGCGATCGATCTGGTCCGGGGACGCTACGCCGACCCGCTACACCCCGGAGAGGTGACCCACTTCCAGGCCCTGGCGACGGCCGTGTCCGGCACGGTCGGCATCGGCAACATCGCGGGCGTCGCCATCGCGGTGTCGGTCGGGGGGCCCGGCGCCACGCTGTGGATGATCATCGCCGGCCTCCTGGGCATGAGCACGAAGTTCGCGGAGTGCACGCTGGCGGTGAAGTTCCGGCAGACCCACGAGGACGACACGGTCAGCGGCGGGCCCATGTACTTCCTCGAGCGCGGGCTCGCGCTCCGGAACCTGCCGGCCACGGGCCGCGCGCTGGGCATCTTCTACGCGATGGCGATGGTCGTGGGCTGCCTGGGCATCGGGAACATGTTCCAGTCCAATCAGGCGGCGGCGATCGTGATCGACGTGACCGGCGGGACCGAGAGCGTCTTCCACGGGAGGGCGTGGATCCTGGGGCTGGTCATGGCGTCGCTCGTGGGGCTCGTCATCGTCGGGGGCATCAAGAGCATCGCCCGGACGACATCCAAGCTGGTTCCGTTCATGGCGGTGCTGTACGTGCTCCTGGCGCTCCTGGTTCTCGTGCTCAACGCCGAGAGGCTGCCGGCGGCCATCGGCCGGATCTGGGAGGGGGCGTTCACGCCGCAGGGCGTCGGGGGCGGGCTGATCGGCGTCATGATCGTCGGCTTCCGCCGGGCCGTGTTCTCGAACGAGGCCGGCCTGGGCTCCGCGGCGATCGCCCACTCGGCCGTGCGCACCGACGAGCCCGTCACCGAGGGCTTCGTCGCCCTGCTGGAGCCGTTCATCGACACGGTGGTCATCTGCACGATGACCGCGCTGGTCATCGTGACGACGGTCTACGACCCGGCGCTGGCCGGAACGGAGATGAGCGGGATCGAGCTGACCACGGAAGCGTTCGCCAGCACGCTGCCCTGGTCGCCCGTGCCCCTGTCGATCGCGGCGGTGCTCTTCGCCTTCTCCACGGCGATCTCGTGGAGCTACTACGGCATGAAGGCGGTCACGTACCTGGCCGGGCATCGGGCGTCGGTCGAGATCGCGTTCAAGCTGTTCTACTGCTCCTTCATCGTCCTGGGGAGCGCCCTTCAGCTCGGGGCGCTGATCGACCTGTCGGATGCGCTGATCTTCCTGGTCGCGATCCCGAACCTGATGGGCCTCTACCTGCTGGCCCCGGTGCTGAAGGAGGAGGTGCTCTCCTATCGAGAACGACTCGGGCGCTACTGAGGCAGGCGTCCCCGAGCCCCGAGTCCCCGAACCCAACGAGGTGAGTGATGGCGAAGCAGAAGATGACACCGTCCGAGGCCCTGGTGGAGACGCTCGTCGCCGAGGGGGTGACGGACGTGTTCGGCCTGGTCGGGTCGGCTTTCATGGACGCGCTGGACCTCTTCCCGGACGCGGGCATCCGCTTCATCCCCGTGGCGCACGAGCAGGCGGCGGCCCACGCCGCGGACGGCCTCGCGCGCGTCACGGGCAGACCGCAGGCCTGCATCGCGCAGAACGGGCCGGGCGCGGCGAACTTCGTCTCGGCGATCGCTGCGGCCTATTGGGCGCACTCCCCGGTCGTGGCGATCACGCCGGAGACGGGATCGGGGGGCATCGGCACCGGCGGCTTCCAGGAGCTCGACCAGATGGCGATGTTCGAGGAGCAGACCGTCTACCAGGTCCGGGTCAACCGACCGGACCGGATGGCGGAGCTCGCGCGGCGCTGCTTCTACCGGGCCAAGCTCGAGCTGGGCCCGACCCAGCTCAACATTCCCCGGGACTACTTCTACGGGGACATCGAGGACGAGATCTTCGCGACGCCGACGCCGGGGGCCGGGCGTCCGCCGCGCGAAGACGTCGCGGAGGCGCTCCGTCTGCTCCAGGCCGCGAAGTACCCCGTCATCGTCTCCGGAGGCGGGGTCAGCCAGGGCGACGCTCTGGACGAGGTCCGGGCGCTGGCCGAGCACCTGAGCGCCCCTGTGGTCAACACCTACCTCCACAACGACACCTTCCCCTACGGCCATCCGCTCGGCTGCGGGCCCCTCGGCTACTGCGGCTCGAAGGCGGCCATGCGCACGATCGCGAAGGCCGACGTCGTGCTCGCGCTGGGCACGCGACTCGGCATCTTCGGCCTCCTCCCGCAGTACGACATGACGTACTGGCCGGAGGACGCGACGCTGATCCAGGTCGACCGCGACGGCACGAAGTGGGGGCTCGGCAAGGTCCCTCGGCTCTTCTCGATCGCCGACGTGAAGGCGTACGCGTCGGAGCTGCTCCGCGAGCTCCGTGCGGCGCAGCCCGATCGGGAGCGGAGCGAGGAGCGTTACGCGGACGTCGCCCGCGAGAAGGAGGCGTGGGACGCCGAGCTCGAGCAATGGTCCTCGTCCGCGAGCGAGCTGATGCACCCGCGGCGCTTCCTCTGGGAGCTGTCCCGGGCGCTTCCCGAGGACGCGATCGTGACCACCGACATCGGCAACGCCTGCTCGATCAGCAACGGGTACCTGCGGCGCTTCGGCGGCGTTCGCCAGCACCTCGCGGCCCTGACCTGGGGCAACTGCGGATTCGCGTACGGGTGCGCCCTGGGCGCCAAGGTCGGCAGGCCAGAGGCGCCCGTCTTCGCGATCCAGGGTGACGGAGCGTGGGGGATCAGCGGCCTCGCCGAGGTGATGACCGCCGTGCGCGAGGACATCCCCGTCATCGGCATCGTCATCAACAACTTCGAGTGGGGCGCGGAGAAGAAGAACCAGATCGACTTCTACGGAAACCGCTTCGTGGGGACGAACCTCCGCGAGAACCCGGACTACGCGAAGGTCGCCGAGGCGATGGGGGCTCGGGGCTACACCGTGGAGGACTACCGGGACGTCCAGGACGTCGTCCGCGAGGCGATGGCCGCGGGAGAGCCGTGCGTGATCAACGCGATCGTCGAGGGTGGGGAGAAGGTGCTGGCCGAGCCGTTCCGGCGCGACGCGCTCGCGATGCCCGCGCGGCATCTGCCCAAGTACGCCCACCTGAGCCTGGACTGAGACGCCATGTTCGATACCGAAGCGCTGCTGTCGGACTTCGACGCGCGGGACATCATCGAGAAGGACAAGCGGCACCTGTGGCACCACCTCCTCCAGCACAGGGTGCTCGAGTCGCAGGACCCGATGATCATCGTCGAGGGCGACGGGGTCCGGGTCCGCGACATCCACGGCCGCGAGTACCTCGACGGCGCATCCGGCGGCGTGTGGTGCGTCAACGTCGGCTACGGGCGCGAGAGCATGGCGAAGGTCATCCACGACCAGCTCCTCAGGCTGCCCTACTACGCGGGTGTCGCCGGCACCGTGCCTGCCGCCCGGTTCGCGGAGAAGCTCGCGGGGATCCTGCCGGGCCTCGACCACATCTTCTTCTCGAACAGCGGATCGGAGGCCAACGAGAAGGCCTTCAAGATGGTGCGGCAGATCGCGCACATGAGGGGGACGTCGAAGTCCAAGATCCTCTACCGCGACCGAGACTACCACGGCACCACGATCGCCTGCCTGGCCTCCGCCGGTCAGGCGCAGCGCAGGGAGGCGTACGGACCGTTTCCCGACGGCTTCGCGGAGATCCCGCACGCGCTCTGCTACCGCTGTCCGTTCGGCAAGTCCTATCCCGGCTGTGACATCGAGTGCGCGCGGGCGCTGGAGGCGGTCGTGCACGAGGAAGGGCCCGACACGGTCGGGGCGGTCATCCTCGAGCCGATCACGGCCGGTGGCGGCGTCATTCCACCCGTCCCCGAGTACTACCCGATCATCCAGGAGATCTGCGAGAAGCACGGCATCATCCTGATCATCGACGAGGTCGTGTGCGGCTTCGGGCGGACGGGGACGATGTTCGGCTTCGAGCACTACGAAGTGGCCCCGGACATCGTGACGATGGCCAAGGGAGTCGCCAGCTCGTACGCGCCCATCTCGGCGGTGGCGGCGAGCCGTGCCATCTTCGAGGAGTTCCTGCACGATGCGGGCGACGAGCTCGGCTTCTTCCGCGACATCAGCACGTACGGCGGCTGCACGGCAGGCTTCGCGGCCGCGCTCGAGAACCTGCGCATCCTCGAGGCCGAAGCCCTCGTCGAGAACTCGCGCGCCATGGGCGAGCACCTGCTGGACCGGCTCCGGGAGCTGGCCGACCACGACCACGTCGGGGACGTCCGCGGGCGGGGCCTCTTCGCCGGGATCGAGCTCGTCGCCGACAAGAGCAGCAAGGAGCCGGTGAGCGAGAGCGTGATGGGCGCCGTCATGAGGGGGATCACGGCGGAGGGCGTGCTCGTGGGACGGACGAACCGCAGCATCCCCGGCCTCAACAACACGATCAACGTCGCCCCGCCCCTGATCGTCGACCGAGCCGACGTGGACGAGATCGTCGAGGCGGTGAAGGTGGGCATCGAGCAGGGGTGCAAGGACATTCGAGACTGACCAAGGGACGAAGGGGCAGGAAGACATCATGATGCAGACCAAGAGCAGACCGGCATGGCTCGTTCTGGCGGCGATCACCTCGGCGGTGGGGATCACCGGATGCGGCGGGGCGGATCCCGGCACCCCGGCGGACATGATCTTCGTCGGTGACAACATCGTCACGATGGACCCGGATCAGCCCTCCGTCGAAGGAGTGGCCGTCCGAGGCGAGACGATCGTGGCGACCGGCACGCGCGAGGAGGTCATGGCGCTTCAAGGCGCGTCCACGCGCGTGGTCGAGCTCGGCGATCAGGCGCTGGTACCCGGATTCATCGATGCGCATGGCCACTTCCTCGCGGTCGGCCAGCAGCTGGACGTGCTCTCCCTGCATCCCCCGCCGGTCGGCGACGTCACCAACATCGACGAGCTGGTCGCCAAGATCCGCCGGTGGATCGAAGAGCGGCAGATCCCGCCCGGTGAGACGGTGTTCGGCAACGGATACGACGACTCGCTCCTCGAGGAGGGCCGCCATCCGACCCGCACGGACCTCGACCGCGCCTCGACCGAGCATCCGATCATCCTGAGCCACGTGTCCGGCCACCTCACGGCCGTGAACTCCGCTGCGCTCGCTGCGGGCGGCGTCACCGCGGAGACCCCCGACCCACCCGGCGGGCACATCCGCCGGGTGGCCGGCTCCAGGGAGCCCAACGGGGTGCTGGAGGAGGAGGCGAGCGGGCTCGTTCGGAGCAACTGGGGCGCCATGGGAGCGCCGGAGGAGTTCGACGGGATGGTGCGCAGGGCCATCGACGAGCACCTCGCGTACGGGATCACGACGATCCAGAACGGAGGCGGGACCGGGCCCGAGCTGGTCGAGGCGCTGCGCGCGGTCGCCGACCGCGAGCCGCTGGCGGGAGACGTGGCGGTCTTCACGAGCGTCGAGGCGATCCTGGACGGGCGCGCCAGCTACGAGCCAGGGTACGCGAACGGCCTGCGGGTGGCAGGTGTGAAGTTCATGCTGGACGGGTCGCCGCAGGGGCGGACCGCCTGGGTGACGGAGCCGTACGCGGAGGGCCCGCCCGGAGCGCCGGCCGACTACGTCGCGTACCCGAGAGGGGAGCCGGAGGCCTACAAGGCCGGCGCGGCCGCCCTGCTCGAGCGTGGCGTCCCGTTCCTCGCGCACGCCAACGGCGACGCGGCGATGGACCTCATGATCGACGGGGTCGCCGAGGGCGTCGCGGGCATGGGGGAGGTTCCCGACCATCGGTCGGTCATCATCCACGCCCAGCTCATGCGCGCCGACCAGCTCGACCGCGCGGCCGAGCTGGGCATCGTCCCCTCCTTCTTCGCCGCGCACTCGTTCTTCTGGGGCGACTGGCACGTGCGCAGCTTCGGGGAGGAGCGCGGCACCAACGTGAGCCCGGCCCGGTGGGCGATCGACCGCGGCGTGGATTTCACGATCCACAACGACGCGCCGGTCGTTCCGCCGCACATCATGCGGCTCGTGTCGATCGCGGTGAACCGCGAGACCCGCAGCGGCCGGGTGCTCGGCCCGCATCAGCGGCTGAGCATCGAGGAGGCGCTGCACGCGGTGACGCTCGGGGCGGCGTATCAGTACTTCGAAGAAGACACGAAAGGATCGATCGAAGTCGGGAAGCAGGCCGATCTGGTCGTTCTCGAGACGAACCCGCTGACGGCCGACCTGGCCGAGCTCGAGCACATC
>JBFFWJ010000073.1:0-10423 GCA_041570315.1 Longimicrobiales bacterium
CCCGCTCTAAGGCACGTGCTGCGCGGGTCGGCTGGCGTGGCGCGTGCGCGCGGGTCGGCTGGCGTGGCGCATGCGCACGGGTCGGCTGGCATGTCGCGTGCGCACGGGTCGGCTGGCGTGGCGCATGCGCGCGGGTCGGCTGGCGTGGCGCGTGCGCACGGGTAGGCTGGCGACGCGCGTTCGCCCAGCTTGCGCGCGGCCCGAAGACAGGAGCATTTACGTGACGCTCCGATGACCCCGATGGAGAGCCGACATGAGAATCGACAGCTACCTCAGCTTCCTGAGCTCGCTCGCCATCGCTCTGGCGCTGGGCGCCCCGACGCTGGCTCCCGCCGCGGCGGAGGCGCAGGCCGCCGCAGAATCCCTGGCCGTGCCCAACGACTACGCGGACGGCGCCTCGTGGCTCTGTCGGCCGGGCCGACCGGACGCCTGCGCGGTCGATCTGACCGCCACCATCGTCGGCGCGGACGGCTCGGTGTCGCGAGAGCCCTGGAGCAGCGACCCGGCCGCGCCCATCGACTGCTTCTACGTGTACCCGACGGTGTCGACGGACCCGACCGAGAACAGCGACATGACGCCGGACGCCGCCGAGCTCAGGGTGGTCGAGCAGCAGTTCGCCCGCTTCGCGTCGGTGTGCCGCCCGTACGCGCCGAGCTATCGGCAGGTCACGCTCGCGGGGCTGCGGGCGCGGCTCGCCGGCGGGGACGTGCAGCTGGGGCGGGGCCTCGCGTACGACGACGTCCGTGACGCCTTCCGGCACTACCTCGAGCACGACAACGACGGACGGGGGTTCGTGCTCGTCGGCCACTCACAGGGCTCCTTCGTCCTGACGGAGCTGATCCGCGAGGAGATCGAAGGCAAGCCGGTCCAGGACCGCCTGGTCTCGGCCCTCCTCCTCGGAGCGACCCTGACCGTCGCACGGGGCCGGGACGTGGGCGGATCCTTCCGGACCGTTCCGCTCTGCCGCTCCATGGAGCAGGTCGGCTGCGTCGTCACCTACGTCTCGTTCCGCTCCACCGCGCCGGCTCCGGAGAACACGCGCTTCGGGGGCTCGCCGTCCCCGGAGCTCGAGGCGGCCTGCACGAACCCGGCGGCCCTCGGAGGCGGCGGCGCGGAGCTGCACGCGTATCTGTCGGCCAGCGGAAGCACGATCGTGGGCACGAGGCCGGTCCCGCCCTGGATCGAGGGCGCCGAGGCCGTCGAGACCCCCTTCGTGTCCGTGCCGGGACTCCTGACCGGGCGCTGCGCCAGCAACGAGCACGCCACCTTCCTCGAGGTCACGGTGCATGGTGACCCCGACGACCCGCGCGTGGACGACATCGGAGGCGACCTGACCCCCGACTGGGGGCTTCACCTGATCGACGTGCACCTCGCGATGGGCGACCTGCTCGCGATCGTTCGTGCCCAGGGGGAGGCTTGGCAGCGGCGTAGGTGAGCGACGGGGGCGGACCGGACGGGGAAGCTCCGGCACGCAACCCCCCGCGGGGTCCAGCCGGCGCCCCCAGCCCGGCGCGGGAGCCCCGGCTCGCCCGAAGGTTGCAGCCGCTGCGCCCGGTCTACGCCTCGGCGAGTGGCCGCATGAGGAGGAGCGGCAGGCGGCTCGATCGCAGGAGCTTGTCCGCGACGCTGCCGAGCACGGTACGCTTGAGGCCGCCGTAGCCGTGCGTGGCGAGCGCGATGAGATCCGCGCCCCGAGCCTCCGCGACGTCCGCGATCGCGCGGGCCGGAGTGCTGCCCACGCTCGCGTGCACCTCCACGTCGAGGCCGTCCCTGCTCAGCCGGGCGGCGACGCCCTCGAGGTACTCCTGGGCGTGCGCGACGACGTCCTCCTCGCGGTCCGCCACGATCGGAAGCACCCGAGGCCCCAGCACGTTCGCCGGCGGGAGGATCCGAGCGAGCGTGAGGCGAGCCCCGGTCGCTTTCGCCAAATCGGTGGCCGGACCCAGAACGGCCTCGGCCAGAGCCGATCCGTCCAGCGGCACGAGGATGTGCTCGATGTCGGTGACCGGCTCGGGCGTCGATTCGCCACGCGCCGGGTGGACCACGACCATCGGCACGCCCGTGCGGTGCAGCATGCCGTCGGCGATGCTCCCCCACCGTGCGCGCTTGACGCCGGAGTAGGCGTGCGACGTGATGAAGATCATGTCCGTCTCCACCCGACTCGCGTACGCGACGAGCTCCTCCGCCACCAGCTCACCCTCGAGGACCGTACGGTCCACCGAGGCGCCGTTGCCCTGGAGGCGCTCCTCGAGGTCGGCCAGGTATTCCTCCTCGCGGCGGCGCTGACGGTCATCGTACTCCCCGACGTCGACGCCCTCCCAATGGAAGGACGTGTTCGACAGCAGGTGCTCGGGCTCGTGCGGCACGTGCACGTGCGCGAGGTGGAGAGACGCTCCGCTGGCCTTCGCGATCCCGCTCGCCAGCGGAAGGCTGCGCTCCCCGAAGCTGGAGCCGTCGAGGGGAACGAGTATCGAGCGTAACATGGGCTGTACCCCCTTCGTCCCGTCGGACCGGGGCGAGCTGCTGTATGAGCGGCGGCGCAGGGCGGAGGATCTCCGTCCTGCCATGGGTAAAGCTACGGATGCGCCCCCTCACGGCGCCGTCGGGGCTTACCCAGGACCCGCTGTAGGAGCTTCCCCCGCGCCGGGGCCGTCCCGGGTTTCTGCGGGCGGCCCCATGAGCGTACAATCCCGGCCTGCGCCGTCTGCTCTCTTCGCCGGATTGCCCATGATCCCCCGTGCCGCCCTCCTCGCCGCCCGTCCCTCGACGCGCCTCACGCTCCCGCTGGTCGTCGCCCTCGCCGGTTCCGCATGGGCCGGCCCGCCAGCGGACGCGCAGACGAGCCCGACCCAGCACGACCTGTCCGGCCTCGAGTGGCGCTCGATCGGACCGGCCGAGATGGGAGGACGAACGGTCGACATCGCCGCGGTTCCCGGTGACCCGAGCACGGTGTACTTCGCCACCGCTTCGGGCGGGCTGTGGCGAACGACGAACCACGGCGTGACGTGGAGCTCGATCTTCGAGTCCGGGGGGACCCTGTCGCTCGGAGCCGTGACGCTCGCTCCGGCGGACCCCAACGTCGTGTACCTGGGCACCGGTGAGAACAACCCGCGCAACAGCGCCTCGATCGGCGACGGCGTCTACCGGTCCACGAACGGGGGTGACGACTGGACCCACGTGGGGCTGGACGACACGGAGCGGATCGCGCGCATCCGGGTCCATCCGACCGATCCGGACCTCGTGTACGTGGCCGCGCTCGGCCATGCGTGGGGCCCCAACCAGGAACGGGGCGTCTTCCGCTCCTCCGACGGGGGCGGAAGCTGGGAGCGGATCCTCTACGTGGACGACAACACCGGCGCCGCCGACCTGGCGATCGATCCGGGCAACCCGCGCATCCTCTACGCCGCGATGTACGACTACCGGCGCCGGCCGTACCACTTCCGCAGCGGCGGTCCCGGCAGCGGGCTGTACCGCTCGGACGACTCGGGCGACACGTGGACGCGGCTCACCGACCCCGAGCTGGACAACGGGCTCCCCCGAGGGGTCCTCGGCCGCATCGGCGTCGCGGTCGCGGCGTCCGAGCCCGAGATCGTCTACGCGCTGATCGAGTCCGAGGAAGACGGGGTGCTGTGGCGGAGCGCGAACCGCGGTGAGAGCTGGACGGTGGTGAGCGAGGAGGAGGACCTCAACTCGCGTCCCTTCTACTACTCGGACCTCCGCGTGGACCCGAGCGACCCGGACCGGCTCTTCGCGGTGTCGGGCCGCCTGTCGAGGTCCGAGGACGGCGGGCGCACGTGGGAGAGGATCGCGGCCAACATCCACGGGGACCACCAGTCGTTCTGGATCGATCCGCAGGACCCCGACCGGCTCATCAACGGCAACGACGGTGGCTTCCACTTCTCCTGGGACGGCGGCGACACGTGGGAGTTCGTCAACCGCGTGCCGCTCGGGCAGTTCTACCAGATCACGGCGGACATGCGGGACCCCTACACCGTGTGCGGCGGCCTGCAGGACAACGACTCGTGGTGCGGGCCCAGCCGGACCCTCACCGTCGCGGGCTCCCTGCAGAACTACTGGACGGAGTCCATCGGACCGGGTGACGGGATGTACGTGCAGATCGACCCGACGGACCCGGACGTGCTCTACGCCAACAGCCAGGGCGGCAACCTCTTCAAGGTCGACCGGCGCACGGGCGAAGCCCGCTCCATCCAGCCCTACCCCGTGCCTCGCGGGGGCGCGGCCGCCGCGGATCACCCGTATCGATTCAACTGGAACTCGCCGATCCACATGTCCCCCCACGATCCGCAGACCGTGTACTTCGGAGGCAACGTCCTCTTCCGCACGCGGGACGGAGGGGAGAGCTGGGAGGAGGTCAGCCCCGACCTGACCCGGGCGGAGCCCGAGAAGCTGGTCTCCTCCGGCGGTCCGATCACGCCGGACAACTCGACCGCCGAGACGCACGCGACGATCTACACCGTCGCCGAGTCGCCCCTCGAGGAGGGGGTCATCTGGGTGGGCACGGACGACGGGAACCTCCAGCTGACCAGGGACGGCGGCGCCTCCTGGACCAACGTGGTCGGAAACCTCCCCGACGTCCCCGACGGCTCGTGGGTCTCGCGGGTCGAGGCGTCCAGGGCGGAGCCCGGTCGGGCGTACGTCACCTTCGACCGGCACCGCGACGACGACATGCGCCCCTGGGTCTTCCGAACCGACGACTTCGGACGGAGCTGGACCGACGTCACCGGAGACCTGCCGCCCGTGGGCTACGCGCACGTCGTGCGCGAGGACCCCCGCAACCCCGAGCTGGTCTACGTGGGCACGGAGCTCGGGATCTTCGCGTCGTGGACGCGCGGCGAGCGCTGGCTCGACCTGCGCCTCGGCCTGCCGCGCGTCGCCGTCCGCGACATCTTCGTCCACCCCCGCGACAATGACCTGATCATCGGGACACACGGCCGAAGCGTCTTCATCCTCGACGACCTCGCGCCGCTCCAGGATCTCGGCCGTGCGGTGGCGTCGGAGGCCTGGCTCTTCGCGCCGCGCCAGGCCACGCGCTTCGAGCCCTGGGCAGCGCGCTTCCGCTTCGACGTCGGGGACGCCGTCTTCGTGGGAGAGAATCCCCCGTATGGCGCGGGCCTCGCCTTCTACCTGGCGTCGGGCGCCTCGAGCGCGGACGGGGAGGAGGGGTCGGCGTCGGACTCCGTCTCCGTGGTGATCACGGAGGCGTCGGGCGACACGGTGCGCGTCCTCAGGGCCGCACGAAGGGCCGGCATCACGCGCGTCTCGTGGGACCTGCGCGAGCAGGGGGCCGACCCGCCCGACGACCGCGCCGCCTACCGCTTCGCTGCCTCGCCGCCCCGAGTGCTGCCCGGCGAGTACCGCGTGTCGCTCGACGCGGGGAGCGCCACCGAGGCACCGGAGAGCCGCACGGCGCCGGTCGTCCTCGACCCCCGCATCGACTGGAGCCCCGACCTCGAGGCGCAACGCCGGTCCCTGCGCCGGCTGTACGCCCTGGGCCAGCGCGGGGCGGCGGCCGTCCGAGCTCTCGACCGGATCACCCAGCAGCTCGACGCGCTCGACGACCGCTTGGCCGAGCTCACCGACGGCCATCCCGGCGGAGCCCTACGGCCCGCCGTGGACACGCTCGCCACGCAGGTCGACAGCCTGCGGGAATCGCTCGCGCGGGACGAGAGCGACCGGCCCGCGAGCGAGGCGGTGCTGTCGAGGATCCAGGGGCTGTACGGGCAGATCTCGCGGTCGACGAACGAGCCGACCGGTCCGCAGGCGGAGTGGGCCGCGGCCTTCGAGCGCGAGCTCGAGGCCGTCCTCGACGACGTGGCGCGCGTCACCGACCAGGAGGTGCCTCGCCTCAACCGTCGCGTCGCGGAGGCCGGCGTGCCGGCCCTGGGTGGCGGCTAGCTCGCCGCCTCGGTACCGGCGAGCTCAGTGGAGGGCGTGGTCGCACCCGAAGACGTAGTGACAGACCGGGAGCACGTCGTGGAACGTGCACGCCGCGGCGAAGAACACGATCACCACGGCAAGGGTCGCGATGATCCCACGGTGATGGGCGTCCATCAGGTTCAGAATCGTCGACATGGTCGCTTCCTGGCTGTGCGTCACGGGCAGGCGCACTCCGATCTCGCGGCCCGACTGCGGACGGTCGCGTCCTCCTCGGGCTCCCGGGGAGGACCCCTCCGCACACCGCGCCCGGGCCACTTCGCCCTTGGGCGCCGCGCGTCTCCCGTGCCGCGCTCAGTATCCGCGAGGCTCTCCGCGCTCGTCTCCCTCACCGCTCCTCAGCAGCGCGCCGAGGACGAGGATCGCCCCGATCACGAGCATCACCACCGGCGCGAGCGGAATGTCGACCGCGAGCACGTTCCAGAGACCGCCGACGAGGAAGGCGATCCCGACCAGGACCCAGAACCCTTCCACCGGCACGGCGAAGGCCCGCCTCGCGGCCTGGCCGAGCAGGGTGATCACGCCGACGCCGAACAGGCCCCACCCGATCGAGATCTCGGCGAGGAGGGCGTAGCCCACCCAGAGGAAGAACGCGCCCCAGCCGGCGGCGTCCAGCCTCCCTCCGATCCCGCTGCCTCTCCGTGGACGGCTCCGCGGACGTTCGGTGACCGTCACCATCTCACACCTCCTTGACGGACCCCTACGCCTCAATCTGACCTCCTGACGCGCGCGGTCAGTCGGGAGTTGGCCTCCGCCGCGTGTAGGGGCTCGGGCCGGCTTCGGCCCTCGACCCAGGCAGCGGCCCCGCGCCGGGGCAGCGGTCCCCGCGCCGGGGCAGCGGCCTTCTCCGTCGACTATGTTCCTGCTCATGAAGACCTTCGCCTCTCAGCTCGCCGGGCTCGCCGCGGACCGGGGAGGGCTCGGTCGGCAGCTCGTCCCGTTCGTGCGCTACATCGCCGTCCTCGTGACGTTCATCGTCGCGTACGGCCTGCTCTTCCACGTGATCATGGCGTGGGAGGGCCAGGAGCATTCCTGGTTCACGGGGATCTACTGGGCCCTCACGGTGATGAGCACGCTGGGCTTCGGCGACATCACCTTCGAGAGCGACCTCGGCCGCGCCTTCAGCTCCCTGGTGCTCGTCACCGGGATCGTGCTGCTCCTGATCATCCTGCCCTTCCTCTTCATCCGGCTGGTCTACGCGCCTTGGCTCGAGCAGCGGGCCCGCGCCCGCATTCAGGCGCTCCGTCGGGTGCCGGCCGACGTGCACGACCACGTGCTCATCTGCGCGAACGATCCGATCGCGCTCGGGCTCATCCGCCGACTCCGCTTGGCCGGCCTGCCGGCCTACCTCATCGAGCCGGATCCCGACACCGCGATGAGCCTGTCCGACGAGGGAGTGCCCGCCGTGAGCGGGGAGATCGACTCGATCGCCACCTACCGGGCGATGGGCGCGGACCGGGCCCGCCTGGTCCTCGCGAACTCGTCGGACACGGTGAACTCGAACATCATCCTGACCGTGCGGGAGCTGTCGGAATCGGTGCCCATCGTCGCCCTCGCCGAATCGATGGACTCCGTCGACGTCCTCGAGCTCAGCGGAGCGACGCACGTCCTGACCCTCAAGCACCGGCTCGGGGAGCAGCTCGCGAGCCGCGTGAGCGCGGGAAGCGCTCACGCGAACGTGATCGGAGGCTTCCACGACCTCCTGCTCGCGGAGTTTCCCGTCCACAACACGCCGTTTCAGGGCCGCTCCGTCCGCGACACCGGCCTCAGGGAGTTCACCGGGGTCACGATGGTCGGGGTGTGGAAGCACGGCCGCCTCGAGCCCGTCGACCCCGACGTCGAGCTCACGCCCCTGTGCGTGCCCGTCGTCGTGGGCACGACGGAGCAGATCGATTCGCTCAACGAGGTGCTCGTCATCTACGACGCGAACCCGAGCGCGGTGCTCATCATCGGCGGAGGCAAGGTCGGCCGCTCCGCCGCCCGGGCGCTGAAGCAGCGCGGGATCCCGGTGAACGTGGTCGAGCGCAACCCGGAGCTCGAGCCGAAGATCGCCGGGATTCCCGACCGGCTCGTGCTCGGTGACGCGGCCGACCGGCACGTCCTCGACGAGGCCGGGATCGCCGAAACGCCCTGCGTCCTGCTCACGACGCACGACGACGCCATGAACGTGTACCTGACCGTCTACTGCCGACGGCTGAACCCCGAGGCGCGCATCATCACGCGCGCCACGCACGAGCGGAACATCGAGGCGATCCAGCGGGCGGGCGCCGACTTCGTGCTGAGCTACGCGTCGTTCGGCGAGCAGACGATCTTCTCGATCGTCCGGGGAGGAGACGTCACGGTGCTGGGCGAGGGCGTCAGCCTCCACCACGTCCCGCTCCCGGCCTCGCTGGTCGGCAAGACGCTCGAGGAAGCCGGCATCGGCGCCCGCACCGGCCTGAACGTGATCGCCGTGGAGCAGGACGGCGACATGGTGACCGGGCTGACGCCGCAGCACCGCCTCGCCGACGGCTCGGAGCTCGTCACGCTCGGGGGCGCACAGCACAGGGAGCGGTTCGAGGAGGTGTTCGGGTCGTCGTAGGCCCGGGTCCGCGGCTCCACGAAGAGCGGACAGCCCGCCACTCCGGGAGGGCTCGCACGCGCCCGGGTGACGAGAAGCGGTCGGCCTCGCGTCCACCCGGGTCGCGACCGCCCGCGCGGAAGGCGACATTGTCCGCATGGACCGAACGGACATGATCCGCCGGATCGGCGCCCGCGCCGAAGAGGGGCGCCCCTGGGACATCGTCGTGATCGGCGGAGGGGCGACGGGCGTCGGTGTCGCGGTCGACGCCGCTTCGCGGGGACACGACGTGGTGCTCTTCGAGCAGAGCGACTTCGGCAAGGGGACCTCGAGCCGCTCGACCAAACTGATCCACGGGGGCGTCCGCTACCTGAAGCAGGGCAACGTGCCGCTGGTGATGGAGGCGCTACGGGAGCGGGGCATCCTCCGGCAGAACGCCCCGCATCTCGTGACCGATCTGCCGTTCGTCGTTCCGAACTACCGGTGGTGGGAGGCGCCCTTCTACGGCGTCGGCATGCGCGTGTACGACGTCCTCGCCGGCAAGTACGGCTTCGGGCACTCGGAGAACCTGTCGGTCGAGGAGACCGTCGAGCGCCTGCCCACGATCGAGACCGAGGGCCTGCGCGGAGGCGTGGTCTACCACGACGGGCAGTTCGACGACGCCCGACTCCTGATCCACCTGGCGATGACCGCCGCCGAGCAGGGTGCGACCCTGGTCAACTACTGCCCCGTCACGGCGATCCGAAAAGACGACCAGGGCTTCGTGTGCGGCGTCGCCGTGCGCGACGGCGAGACCGGCCGAGAGCTCGAGGTCGCCGGCCGGGTGGTCGTCAACGCGACCGGTGCGTTCACGGACGGCGTGCGGCAGATGGACGACCCCGCCGCCCCCCCGATCATCCGGCCCAGTCAGGGTGTGCACATCGTGCTCGACCGGGAGTTCCTGCCCGGCTCGTCGGCCATCATGGTGCCCGAGACCGACGACGGCCGGGTCCTATTCGCGATCCCCTGGCACGAGCGCGTGCTGGTCGGCACGACCGACACACCGATCGAATCGGTGGAGCTCGAGCCGACGGCGCTGCCGGAGGAGGTCGACTTCCTCCTCGTGCACGCGGCGCGCTACCTGACCCGAGACCCCACCGCAGCCGACTTGCGGAGCGTCTTCGTCGGGATCCGCCCCCTGGTGGCCGAAGGGGAGGCCGACGAGACCGCGGAGATCTCGCGGGAGCACGCGATCCGGATCAGCGACTCCGGCCTGCTCACGATCGCCGGCGGCAAGTGGACCACGTACCGGAAGATGGCCCAGGACGTGGTCGACGCCTCCGAGACCCTCGGCGCCCTCGACACGAAGCCGTGCGTGACGGAGGAGCTTCGAATCCACGGCTATCATCGGCACGCCGAGAAGTTCGGCCGCCTCGACGTGTACGGATCCGACGCCGTGCCCATCCGGGAGCTGACGTCCGACGACCCCGGCCTCGCCGAGCCGCTGCACGAGGCGCTCGAGGTCACGGGCGCCGAGGTCGTGTGGGCGTGCCGCCGCGAGATGGCCCGGACCGTCGACGACGTGCTGGCCCGCCGCACCCGCTCCCTGATCTTCGACGCGCGCGCGTCGGTGGAGGCGGCCGAGGCGGTGGGCGAGCTCATGCGGGCGGAGCTCGGACGACCCGCGGACTGGGTGAGCGATCAGCTCCGCGCCTTCGAGGAGGTCGCGCGCCACCACATCTGGCCGAGCTGAGGGCTTGCCGGCGGGGCCCAGGGCCCCACCACCGGCGCCGCTACCGGCTCGACACGCGCCGGCCGCAGCTCCCCGTCGCCGCCTCCCACTCGGCGCACAACCGGCCCGCGAAGTCGTCGGCCGCGGGCGCCGATTCGTCGACCGCCGTGTCGCCCGTATCGCCGTACCAGCCGACC